>JBAXTQ010000109.1:0-12264 GCA_037130115.1 Methylococcaceae bacterium | reverse complement strand
GGCAACGCTTCTTCATAAATTCTGCCCTTGGATACGGCGATGGTTAACATTTTAATCCTTACTTTGAAACACGACGGATGGTCGCACCTATCTGAGAGAGTTTTTCTTCGATGTGATCGTAACCTCGGTCAATATGGTAAACACGATCAACCAGCGTACTGCCTTCGGCAACCAGAGCGGCTATCACAAGACTTGCTGATGCCCGTAAATCCGTTGACATGACCGGTGCGCCAGTCAGTTTTTTAACGCCGGTACAAATGGCGGTATTGGATTCCAGCTTAATGTCAGCGCCCATGCGTTGCAATTCTTGAACATGCATAAACCGGTTCTCAAAAATCGTTTCGGTAATAATACCTACGCCCTCGGCAACACAGTTCATGGCAATAAATTGAGCCTGCATGTCCGTTGGAAAAGCCGGATAAGGCGCGGTGCGAAGAGACACCGCTTTAGGTTTTTTACCGTGCATATCCAACGCAATCCAGTCTGCACCGGTAGTAATTTCAGCGCCTGCCTCAACCAACTTTTCCAAAACAGCATCCAGAATATCAGGGCGCGTGTTTTTAAGTCTAACTTTCCCGCCCGTAATCGCCGCTGCAATCAGATAAGTGCCGGTTTCAATCCGGTCAGGAAGAATATCATAGTGCAAATTGTCTACACCCAGTCTTTCAACGCCTTCAATCACCAGAACGTTAGTCCCTATACCGGAAATTTTTGCACCCATGGCATTAAGGAAATAAGCCAAATCAGTCACTTCAGGTTCTTTGGCCGCATTTTCAATAATGGTCGTTCCCTCAGCCAAAGTCGCTGCCATCAATAAATTTTCCGTACCGGTCACGGTGATTTGTTCAAGCAATAAACGACAGCCTTTTAGACGCGCCGCTTTTGCATGAATAACACCCCCTTCGACAGTAATATCAGCGCCCATCTTGATAAGGCCATTGAGATGAATATCAACAGGCCGTGTACCGATGGCACAACCGCCAGGCAATGACACATGCGCCTCACCAAATCGGGCCAACAAAGGCCCCAGCACCAATATCGAGGCACGCATGGTTCTTACCAACTCGTAAGGAGCCTCATAACTGGTGATGGTGCTGCTATCGACTTCGATATTCATTTTCTCGTCGACCACCAGATGCACGCCCATTCGACCCAATAACTCCATGGTCGTGGTGATGTCATGCAAGTGCGGAATGTTACCCACGCTCACCGGCGTATCGGAAAGTAAAGTGGCAGCCAGTATTGGTAATGCAGCATTTTTGGCACCAGAGATGCGTAGCTCTCCAGAAAGTCGTGTGCCGCCGGTAATAATTAATTTATCCATAAGTGTACTTAGTTGTTCTCTGTAAAAGGTAAGGGCTCAACATTTTGATCCCCTACAGTTTGCTCGGCAAAATGGCCTGTTTTATCAAAACCACTGAGCTTGGCAAGGTTGAGCAATTGCTCGGGAATATTTTTAAACGTTATCTGGATTCTATGATGTCGCGTATATTTGATCCATTCAATCATTAACGCAAGACCCGCGCTATCTGTGCAGGCAACACGACATAGGTCGATAATGATCGGTTTCGCGGCACTTAAAAACGCAAATGATTTTACCGTCTGCTTGTCAATGGTCGAAAAAGTTAAATCGCCATCGATAATAAAGTACCCCGCTCCCTGATCAATGATGCTCAGTTTTGTCACTTTTTTTCTTCCGCCGACTTAAACAGGAATTGGCCGATCGCTTTTTCGAGAATGATGGCTGACTGGGTAATTTCAATCTTGCCATCTTTTTGCAAATACACATCCGAACCGCCGGGCTCAAGATTAACGTATTGCTCACCCAACAAACCGGCTGTAAAAATACTGGCCGTCGTATCATCCGGAAGCGTGTTGTATTGTGATTTAATGCTCATCTGAACGACTGATTGATAGGTTTTAGGATCAAAGCTGATTGAATTGACCTTGCCTATTTTTACCCCTGCCGCAGAAACCGGCGACTTAACTTTTAGTCCGCCGGAGTTTTCAAAACGTGCAGTAATCGTATAGCTATCGTCATCAACAAAAGAGCTTAAATTACTGACTTGCATGGCAAGAAAAAACAGTCCGACAATACCTGAGGCGACAAAAAGCCCGACAAGCGTGTCCTGAGTACTGGTGTGCTGCATCTTAATGGTCTCCAAACATGAGTGCGGTCAGGATAAAATCCAAACCTAAAATACTAAAAGCGGAATTAACAACGGTACGCGTCGTCGCGCGACTAACGCCTTCCGAAGTGGGAATGGCATCGTAACCTTCAAACAAGGCTATCCAGGAGGCTACAAAACCAAACACGATACTTTTGATAACACCATTGATGATGTCATCCTTAAAATCTATACTGGCCTGCATTTGCGCCCAATAGGCACCTTCATCAACGCCTAACAAGCCGGAACCAATTATCTGCCCGCCAATAATACCTACGGCACTAAACAAGGCAGCCAGTAATGGCATGGATATTAAGCCGGCCAAAAAGCGCGGGGTAATAATGCGTTTAATCGGATCAACCGCCATCATTTCCATGCCCGATAGCTGCTCGGTCGCTTTCATCAGACCAATTTCCGCCGTTAAAGCAGAACCTGCCCTGCCCGCAAATAAAAGCGCCGAAACCACAGGCCCCAATTCCCGCACTAAAGAAGCCGCCACCATCACACCCAGCGTTTCTTCGGCACCAAAATCAGACAGCGTGTAATAACCCTGCAACCCCAAAACCATACCGACAAACAGCCCGGAAATGGAGATAATTAAAAAAGATAACACACCGACAGAATACAACTGATTAAGCAGTAATCTGGGGCGAAGCAATACGCTGAGTGTGCCGGAAAGAGTCTGAAGCAAAAAGTAGGTTGAACGCCCCAACTTGGTAAAGCTGGTACGCGTACTTTTACCCAAATATTGTAGAAATTGAATCATTTTATAGTCTATTTACACAGTCAGCGTTGAGTTTGTGGTGTCTTGGCGATCTTAACATCAGCTGATATAAGGCCCAAACCAGAAAGTACGTAATTATTCAGTTCCCCTCTTTAACAAAGAGGGGTTAGGGGAGATTTTATTAGATAAATCCCCTTCAAATCCCCCTTTTTCAAAGGGGGAGGTAAATACTTACAAAAGTACAGGTTACATTAACTTTAATTAATCATTAATAACGTTTTCCGGATGACATCAAATCATCAACATAATCTTTTGCCGGGTAGTGAAAATGCACCGGGCCATCCGCTGCCCCGGTCATAAATTGTTGCACCCATTCAGAGTCGGATTGCTGAATTTCCTGGGGCGTACCCTGACCCACAATTTTGCCACCCGATAACACATAAATATAATCAGCAATTGCTGCGGTATCATGCACATCATGAGAGACAATAATACTGGTCAAACCCAAAATATTGTTTAACGACTTGATCAGATGCACCAACACCCCCATGGAAATAGGGTCTTGTCCGGTAAACGGTTCATCGTACAAAATCATCATCGGATCCAGGGCAATGGCCCGTGCCAAGGCAACCCGCCGAGCCATGCCGCCGGAAAGTTCGTTGGGCATCAAATCACGAGCGCCCCTTAAACCTACCGCCTGTAACTTCATTAACACCAGCGTACGAATCATGGATTCAGGAAGATGCGTATGTTCACGTAACGGAAAAGCCACATTATCAAACACATTCATGTCCGTTAATAAAGCGCCGCTTTGAAACAACATACCCAAGCGTTTACGCAAATTGTACAACTCGGTTCGACGCAACTGATGGACATTTTGACCATCCACGGTAATTGAACCTTGCTCAGGAAACAACTGCCCGCCGATAAGTTTTAATAACGTGGTTTTTCCTGTGCCGCTAGGCCCCATAATAGCCGTGATTTTACCGCGCTGAAAATCCAGCGAAATATCGTCAAATATTTTCTTGTTGCCACGAGAAAATGACAAATTACGAACAGAAACCAAACTGTCTTGAGAAGAAACCTTGTTATCCATGCGCAATTTAAAGGGTTATATCAATTTAAACCCGCTATTTTCTACGACTACTCCTTAAGAAGTCAATCTATTGTCGTTGTTATTCAAAAATGCCGGTTAATTTTAGTGTACGGCAGCCATAAATACAGTCCTATCAAACGACCTTGCAGATTTGTCATAGAGTGGAGAAGTAAAGCAACATTAAGCTCCCTCTCCTTCAGGGAGAGGGCTGGGGTGAGGGTGATCGAATGTCGCTTTATTTTCTCGTGGCTCTATAATATCAAGCTATAAGGAAACATCCCGTTGGGATGAAGCCAAAGATTGGCGGGTTCCGAAGCTCCAGCTTGGGAAGCCGGTTCACGAAGCTCCTGCTTCCTGTTTATCTTTATCCCATTCGAGTCCCCATGCCTGGAAGCAGTTACTGGATCTTGTAGGATCTTTGTCTACATTTCTCGTGATGACAGCCTCGGGAAGCCGGAGCTTCCAGGACTGGTTTACCACGCTGAAGCTTGGGAAACAGCAGAAAACGCGAGTGACGAAATTGCAAACTCCGTCACGCTTGAATGTATAACCATTATCCGGGCTTACTCGCGCAACGAAATTCTTAATCTGACATCAATTATTGCTGTTGGGTCTGTGGATTTATGTGCGTAAGCTGTAGCGGCATTATCGCCTGCTTTAAGTTGCGCCACCTCGGCAACCAGTGATTTTCCGGCATCCATCAATCGCGCCAAGACCGGGTTACGGAATTTGGGAAGGTAACCCAACTTTTGCGCCGTCACGGTCAATACAACAATCGCCAGATCATCATGGACATTGTCGGGCTCGCGGCGCAGTAATAAGGCATCGGTAAGTTGTAGCGGTGTGGACAGGTTTTTAATGTCGTAATAGCGCAATCCGGCAATATGGGTTTCCAGCAAAAAAATGTCTTGGGCAAACGGCAACGTAATGGCGGTTTTTTGCAAGGTTTGCAGCATAAGTTGCTGCATGATGGCCGTCATTGGCAACTGGTCAGCCATATCAATCCTTACTTACTTGGGCGACGATTTTGGCATGGCGACTAACCAACTGCGCCCAGTATTCGGTTTCTGCGGCAATCGCCACGTCTAACGTGGCTTTACGGGCGGACAGCCATTCGGGATCGTGCAATTGTTCCGACCAGCAAAAAGGCACTTCAGTTTTTAAAACAATTAGCCGTTCGCTGTGACTGGCGATTAACGCATTAAGACGAGAAATAGTTTCCGTGTGATTGTCGGTCTGATTTGGGCATTGGGAAACCGCTGTTTCAACCATAAACTGCAAAGCTTCCAGCAAGTCGGCATCAATATCGCCATAAGCATCTTGGACAGTCTGCCAGTAATGATCGAAAAACTCCCGATTTTGAGGACTGACATCAGGGTGCAGCAAACGCACCAAGCGGCGATAAGCCTTTTTCGCGCGTTGCTGGGTATTGCTGTCAATCACAACCAGTGCCGAAAAAAATGCCTTTCCGGCCGCCAACGCCTGTGCTTGATCGCTGATTTGTGTTTGCCAAACCAATAAATCCCGCTTTACCTGCGCCTCAATATCGCTCAAAATTTGTTGTGTCAGCATTTCGCCGCGATTCAACAGCGCTACCGCCTGCTCAATCCGTCGCCGCAAGGCTCGGCATTCTACCTGCAAATTTAGCAAATGATATTCAAGTTCGCCAAGACGGGTTTGATACAAAGCCAACAAATAAGGCTTTTCCTTTTGCTGCATTTGCTCCAGATTATCCAAAACGGCCGCAAGTTGCCGGGACAGGGCATCGATTTCGCAGATAAGACTATCTTCGCGGTCGGTCATCATGATTGGGTTTCCCTGTAATTATTCATTTTCCTGCCATTCATCGACTCTAAATTTTTCTTTGAATGCCTGATATTCTGTTTCCAGGTTGTTAAGAAACACCTCCAACTCTTCGCGGGACACGACCATCTGCAACGACAATCCACTTCCGTAATAAGCGTCGGCGTGCTTCAGATTGTAAGCATCAACAGATACAATAATAGTAAAAAGGTCATCAGGCAGATTGCCTTGTTCTTTTTTTAGCTTTTCTCTGGCTTCACGTTCGACCTTGTGCTCGTCGCTTTCACGCACCAACCGATAGTGAGAAGGCAGGAACGGAAAAAACTGATCGGGATAGATGGCGACCAGAATGTCCGGATCAAGCGACTCCCAATAATCCGCCTGGTTTTTCTCCAGCACTTTCTTGAGCAATCGGGTTAAACCATCAGCTTCATACTCTTGGGCTAAAAAGGCACCGTCAGCCCTATTGCCCCAATAGTCGCCTCGTTTTTTTAAAATACTTTCATTAATGATGTTGTCGCCGCGCCAGCGAAAATAAAATTGATAACTAATCCAGCCACCTTCAAAATTAGAATAATTGAATTCAAAACTTAAGTCTTCCGAGCTGAGTGTTGCCACAACTTATTTCTCCCTATTTAATGCTGCTAGTCAATATGTCGGGTTACGGCTTATGCCTAACCCGACCTGTCTGTTAACTCAGTTCAGCCATTGGTTTTTTAGCCGATATTTTTGGCTCTTTAATTACTTTAGCTTGGGGCAGGGCAACCAGTTTTTGGTATTGCTCAAACAAGAAAGCGACGCGCGAAGCATCGTCTTTGCTGCCTTTGTAACCGTAGGCGGCATCAACAGCTTTATCGAGTGCGTTGTGGGTTTTAACCAGATTCGACGGCATGGTTAAGGGATTATATAAATCTGCCAGTGTTGAGGTTTTATGTTCTGCACGCGCATCCAAAACCGCTTGAGCTTTTTCTTCAATTACTTTAATTTGATTAGCATCAGGCGTTGCCCAAGGAAAGTTGTTATATGTATATTTGACCGAGTAACGAATGTCACTTTTCAAACGTCCCGAAGTAATACGCATCCAAGCCATGTGCATAGCACTAGATATAATCCCGAAGTGATAAGGCAACGCGTTAGGAATAATTTGCAAGTCATTGGCCGCGATAGTTGATGAAGGCAAAAATCCAATAGGGATATAGGTTCGGCTATCCGATGATGTTCGGGGCAAGGCAAGATATTGACCTGAAAGCGGTTGCCTGTTCTCAGTAAATAATGAAGAGATCTTAGCTTTTTCACGGGTTGCAGCTTTAGTGCTGGCCTCTCGCATATGCCGGACTGCATTAATGCGTTCTAAAACATATGGCATTGCTTTTAATGTGTGTGGTGGGCAATCAACTAACCACAAACAATATCTAATCTGATTATTAATAAAACCCACTGCCCCAAGATACGGGAGAATCCACGAGGAAGCTTGAGGTTCAAATGCTAATAGTGCATCCCGTTCACTTGGTTCTAGTATCAGGTTACCGCCATCCGCTGGAATGCTGCCATTAATAATTACTGGTACATTACAAAGCGGTGTCATCCGCCCAGTTGCAATAATATCCTCTCCATCAACTAGATATGGATTTATATTGTTGGCCTTAATTTCGTGAGCTTCGGCCTTTAGTGTTTCATAATCAAAAATCCGCTTGTTTGTTATATCATACAAGCCAAAACCCAAAATCACACAATGCACAGCGGCAACCCCTTTGCCTTCATTGCTCCAACGAAACGTGCGATGAGCAAAATGCAGTTTGATATTGAGTTTTAACAATTCAGTCCACAAAATGGCGACCTGTTCGCCTTGGGTCAAGCTGTTAGTAGACACAAAGGCAACGGGGATTTTAGGATTGGCCTGAATATAACGCGCGGCGGTAATATGCCAAGCAGCCACCAAATCCAACACACCCGCACCGTTCATACCTTTAAATACAATGGCAAGATCGGCTTTTTGATCTTTGGTCTGATAACTGCTGCCCACAAACGGCGGATTGCCCATTACAAAACTGCACTTTTCAGCCGGAATCACGTCATTCCAGTCAATCCGCAAGGCATTGGCGCAAACGATGTTGGCTTTTTTTACCAAGGGAATGCGGTGGTAATAAAGTCCGAGACTTTGTACCTTGGTATTCATTTGATGATCGGTTAGCCATAAGGCGACTGTGGCAATTTGCGCGGCGCTGTCGTCTATTTCGATACCGTGAAATTGATCGACATTGCAACGGATGAGCGTATCAACATCCAACTGGGCGGTCAGGTTGTTGCCAAACAGCTTTTGAATAACTTCCAGCTCCAACAAGCGTAATTCCCGATAAGCAATAACCAAGAAATTTCCGCAACCACAAGCCGGATCAAAAAAATTAAGGGCGGCTAAACGATTATGAAAAGCGCCTAACTTGGCGGGAGTTTTACCGCACTTTGCAAATTCCTTACGCAAGTCATCCATAAACAAGGGATTGATCACTTTAAGAATATTTTCTTCACTGGTGTAATGGGCACCAAACTCACGGCGTTTTTTACTTTTGGCGGTAGCGGCTTCATCCTCAAAGTGCATGATGGCTTGAAACAAGGAACCGAAAATAGCCGGACTGATATTGCTCCAATCCAGGTTGGCGCAGTCAATCAGGGTTTTTCTGGCGGCTTCGTCAAAACAACATTCGGCCAAGGTGCCTGCAAAAAGCTGGCCGTTGATATAAGGAAACTTGGCCCGATGTTCGGGCAGGTTTTTTAAGCGTTTAGCGCCCGCATAATTAGCGTGTTCTTGAAGAAAACTGTCATCCGGCTTGTTTAAGGTGTCAAACAAAGACATCAAACTGCCGTGTAAATCAGAACCATCGGCTTGGGTATGATTGACCAGATAATCGAGAAACACGCCGTTTTCACCAAACAAGCCGGTATCTTCAGCAAACAGACAAAACAACAAACGCACCAGATACGTTTCCAAATCTTTGCCATTATAACCGGTGGCTTTAATGGCATCATGCAACTTGGCCATGGTTTCAGCGGCTTCTTTGTTGATGTGCACTTGCTGTTCAATGGCGATGGTTTCATAGTTTGCCAAAAACAGGAACGGTTCTATTTGTTGCGGTAAGTCGGTCAGTTTAAGCTCAATACGTGGCGCACCGGTCAGGCGGTTGTATAAATGCAGGTTGGCAAAATCACTGACCAGAATATAATCCGGCCGGTCTTTTTCGTTCATCAAACTCGCGTAGCGGCTGGCTTGGAGATAAGCATCATCCAGATCTTTTCCGGCTGACTTCATTTCTATCAGCATCATGCCGCGCAAGACACCATCGATGAAGGTTGTCGTGGATTTCTTGCTGGCTTTGTCGGTTTCCTTAACCTTGTATTGCCAGTCAATACGGTTGGGATTAATGCCAAATATTTTACAAAATCCCCGCATAAAATCTTGATCGCGCTCTTTTTCTGATTTAACTCCTTCAAAATCCTTGGCAAACTGACTGGCGCGTTGACGAAGGGTATTGAAATTAACAGTAACAGCCATAGTGTTCCTTTATTGTCGAATGAAGAGCAACGTCAAAGTAAGTATTCACTTCCCTCTTTGAAAAAGGGGGATTTATTTAACAAATCTCCCCTAACCCCTCTTTTTCAAAGAGGGGGACTGAGTAGTTACATGTCAAATCTGATTAAACTTTCGCTATTTTAACCATAAGGACAGAAAAACCTGCACATTATCGACAATTGACACTAATTCAAACTCGAAAAAGGGGGGGATTTATAAGGCGTCAATAGCGTGTTACACTTGAATCCAATAATTTAGAGGTATTTATGTCTGCCAGTTTAAGCAATCCCGGCTTAAGTTGATAGCTAAAAATTCAATACGATTCCTATAAGAAATTAGTTTACTATGTTACACAAATTGGATGTTTAAATAGCTTAAAGAAAAATATGAACTTTTACCTTTACCTGTCTCCAGTGTTTCAAAGTTCTATTGCTCGATGTTTGATAATGCTGGCTTTATGCAGTCTGCAAGGATGCCTTTCACCGATGGCACTGGATCATGCAGTCATCGAATACGACAAGACAACGACTGATATTTTGTCAAAATTGATACTGTTAAACATTGCGCGTTCCCACCAGCATCAACCCATGCATTTCACTGGCGTATCCAATATTGCGGCGACCTTTAACTTCCAATTGAACGCGGGCGCAACGCCTGCTTTTACTGGTGAGAATGGTTCGTTATTAACGCCGGTGTTTGGTGGCACGATATCCGAGAATCCGACTATCAGTATTGTTCCGGTCGAAGGTGAGGAATTCACCCATCGAATGCTGACGCCGTTTCAGGAAAACAAACTGACCATGCTACTGCGACAGGGCGCTGATGTGGATTTGATTCTGCGCCTTGTTGCAGGCGAGTTCCGAATTAACGGCGGAAAGCAACAAGGCATTTATTATAACAAGCCTAACGATGCCAAAGGCTATCGGATGTTCCGACAAGCCGTACTCCACATGTCGTCGATCCAGGATAGAAACAAGCTGTTTGTCGAACCGCTTATGTTCGAGCAGCACTGGACTTTACCGGCTGAATCATTAACGGCGGAACAAATGGCCGCGTTGCAAAAAGACTTTAAAATTGACTATCTGGCCCAAAGTAAGCAAGTCACGCTGAGCAAGCGAGTAACCGGGCGTATTGTTATAACTAATTACGATCCGGTAACTCTAAGCAATGACGAGCGTATTCGTTTGCAGGAAGAAGCCGATCAAGGTGCTGGCAATGATGTTATGGTGGATATTCGACCCGAATATCCGGGTGGAGAGTGGCCAATACACGGTTTTTTCCGCTTGCGCAGTTTTCATAATATACTGAATTTTATTGGTCAGTCTATCGGCGACAATCCGGAATATGATGTTGCCAAATATCCGCTAACCCCTGGTGTCAGCCAGAACCCGGTAAACACCCTGGCTATGCTGATCAGTGATGACAAACCAAGTAATGGCGATATCAGCGTCCAGTATGGCGATGGGTATTACGCAATAAAGCCGGACGAAGGTTATCCTTGGAATCGCGAAGCCTTTCGGTTGTTATGCCAACTTTTTCAAATGACCATGACCGATCTGGCTCGGCAAGGCGCACCGGAAATTACTATTTCTAAATAATAGGAAGCCATTTTGACAAAAATAATCGATAACCGCATGATCATGAAATGCGTAGCCTATCAAAATGGCGTCAGTATCGGCGATGTGACAATCGAGGATATCAGTGAAGTGCTTAAGCAGGAAAACACCTTCATCTGGCTAGGTTTGCTTGAAGCCAATAGTGAACTGTTGGCCCAAATACAGGAGGAATTTGGCTTGCATGACTTGGCTATCGAAGATGCTTGCTCGGCGCATCAGCGTCCGAAGATTGATGAATTTGGCGAGTCGTTGTTTATGGTGTTGCATACCGCAGATCTTGCAGGAGAACAGGTTAAGTTCGGGGAAACTCATATTTTTCTCGGTCCACGTTTTTTGGTGACGATCAGGCACGGCTATTCACGCAGTCACAGCAAAATTAGAGAGCGCTGTGAAGCCATGCCTAAGCAACTGGCCAAAGGGCCAGGATTTGCCTTGTATTCAATTATGGATTTTATCGTTGATAACTATATACCGGTTATCGATGGTTTGCAGGCGCGTTTTGATAGCTTGGAGTCGGCTATTTTTAAATATCAACCTAGCCGGCAAACCATGGAGGGTCTCTACGAACTGAAGCGCGAATTGATGTTACTGGAAGGAGCTATTACACCGCTGATAGATATCTGCAACGAGTTGATGCGTTTGCATAATGAGCTTATTCCCAAAGACGTGCGGGTCTATTTTCGCGATATTGTGGATCACATCAAACGTATAGATCAGAAGATTCATGGTATGCGAGAAATGTTGGTAGCGGCAATGCAGGTGCATTTGACCTTTGAAACGGTGCGGCAGAACGAAGTTGTCAAACGATTGGCCGGTTGGGGAGCGATCTTGGCAATACCCACCATGGTTTTCAGTTGGTACGGTATGAACTTCCGGTACATGCCTGAGTTGGATTGGCAATACAGTTATCCGGTGGTAGTGGTCGGTGTCGTTCTGGGCAGTCTTTTTCTGTATTGGCGGCTAAAAAAATCTGGCTGGCTGTAAGGCAAAATAAACACGCTACCCACTTAAGGCGGGACAAGCCCGCAAGGCTTAACTTTGGCAGCACGCAGAAAATATCCTCCCAAGATACGCCTAGTTCCCACGCTCCAGCGTGGGAATTCATCCGGCAACGCTCCAGCGTTGCGTGACGCGGAGCGTCACTGTCGGCATTCCCACGCCGGAGCGTGGGAACGATAGAGTGGGGTTATTTATTATCACAAAAAATGCTAATAGTCTTTGTAGGTCGGGTTAGTTGATTTGTACTCGTTCCCAAGCTCCAGCTTGGGAATGCAGACCTGGAAGCTCCAGCT
>JBAXTQ010000108.1:0-12281 GCA_037130115.1 Methylococcaceae bacterium | reverse complement strand
AGACGATGCAGTGGATTGCTTTTTAGATGTTTTTTATTTCATGCGTCGGGGCTGAGGAACTGCCGACCTCTCACCTTCGAGCCTCAATTTAAGTGGAATATATCCCATGCCGGTCGGGGTTTTCAACCCAGACTGAAACGTTTGAAGGCTTCAATAACTTTCAAAACAGGAGAACGGGGCTATAAACTCCGTCACACTTCAGGAAGAATTAGTGTCTTCGCTATAAAATACCTATAATAATCATTAAGGCGTGCCGATGTAGGTGCGGGATGTTGTGGCAAAAGCCCCTCACTCGATTGTGATGAAAGCCCTTCGGCACGTCTTTTATCTAATAATTCATGATCATAAAGCGACCTTCTGCTAGCATCATCTTTTAATTCTGCCGTTACTGAAAATGGTGATTTATCTCTACGGGTATGGGGAACGCAGGCATTATTATTGCTTTCTCACGTCAATTGTCTTAAGATTATTTTGTGTCCCGACGGCTCGGGGTAGTTCGTTTGGCTATTGTCAGATTGAGACCGGGATTTTCCAACTGAGCCGCCGAGATCAATATTGCTTATTTCATGCTAATAATAGCCACGTCCCCTCCAATATCAACGACAATTCCGACAGAATTTAATTTGCCATCGATAGACGCTACGGCATAATAAGCTTCATAACCTTGGCAGAACTTTGATTAAAGTGTAATTTATTTTTATTGCTTTTTTCAATCAATAAGCCTAGCTTAATAAAGCATTCACCGACTTGCGTAGGGCCTGTTTCAGGATAACCAATAACAGATGATAACTCATCCGACCCTTGTGACGCTCCTGGTGAATGCACCTCTATATCAATAATCTTATGATCCGGTTAATCCCCACGGGTGTGGGGAACACAACTGCCAAGGGTTCACCATCTTCATCAACGACTTTAGATAAATGAATTATCCTTGAGTGATTGCAGCCTTTGCGCTAGACTTATTGCAGCCCCAGCCGAGCGGATTGAAGTCGGGTCGAGGTTATCTTCTCGCACAGTCGCGTCAACCCATTGAGCGGCTGGGGTTATCTTCTCGAACAGTCGAGTCAACCCATTGAGCGGCTGGGGCTGATTCATCAAGTGCTATGGATTCTACTGAATAAACTCCGACTAAAACGTTTGAGGGCTTCAATAACTTTCAAAACATAAGTAACAGGATTGCAAACCCAGTCACGCTTCAGGATTTAACCATCGAGGCGATAACACCCCGTTGACAATTTCCGCCTATCGCCTGTGATACGGCTTGAATATAATCAGTTCTCATGGTTTTCTCATTATTCCGTGTTGACAACAGTCAGCCATAACGGCTACCTTGTAGACATTAAATTATTCATTTGGCACTTAATCACATGACCACCATTACTTTCGATACCCTTGAATTAGTCGATAAACTTAAAACAGCAGGCATACCACAAGAACAAGCAGAGGCTGTTGTGCGCGTTATTGCCGAGGCACAGGAAACATTGGTGTCTAATCTGACACTAGACCACCGATTAAAAGAAACAGAGCTGCGCTTTGATGCCAGATTTGAACGCATAGACGGTGAATTAAAATTAAACAGGTGGATGCTGGGATTATTAATTGCCGGTGTTATGTCCATAGTCATTAAGACATTTTTCTAATAAGTCGCTATTTTTTCTAGTTCCCAAGCTCCGGCTTGGGAATTCGGTACAGGAAGCTCCAGCTTCCTGTCTTGCGAAGCTAGAGCTTCGCCCTCTGGGTTCACAAGCTGAAGCTTGGGAACCAGTGCAAAAGCCAAGTCATGTCGTTGTTCCACATCCGCGTAAAGATTTGCCTATTGGCACTTTGCGCAGTATTTATAAGCAAGCTGGCTGGGATTGGTAGGAGATTAACATGTTATATCCCGTTTATATTCACTTGGGCGATAAAAGCCACGCGCATGGTGTGACCATACCAGACTTTCCCGGCTGTTTTTCCGCAGCTGATGAGTGGCAAGATTTACCAAGAATGATTCAAGAAGCGATTGAATTGTGGTGTGAAGGTCAGCAATTAACTTTGCCTAAACCCTCAGCATTGGAAGATTTGATTAATAATACTGAATATACCGAAGGGGTTTGGTTGTTAATTGATGTTGATATATCAAAATTAGATACCAAACCCGTTCGTTTGAATATTTCTTTACCGCAAAGCTTAGTCAGTGAAATTGATGATTACGCCAAAGCACATGGTGCGACTCGCTCTGGGTTTCTTGCTCAAGCAGCACGCCAAGCCATGAGGACATGATGGGATTTTCTAGTTCCCAAGCTGGAGCTTGGGAACCAGCGCAAAATAGAACACCGGCGTAGGCCGGAATAAGGCTTTTCGAGTCCAAGCGAGAATAAGCGTTTCCGGCAACCGTGCCGGAAACGCCACCACGCGCTACGCTTGGGTGGCCTTATTCCGGCCTACCCCTATTACTTGTTATAGCTATCTTTGCAGAATCAAGAATTAAAAACTTGAAGATGGAGTGTTTTGCCTTTGCAAAATAGAAGGACGTTTATTAATTTTATGCCACCAGTTACGCTCCCGCGTCACACAACGCTGGAGCGTTGCCGGATGCATTCCCACGCCGGAGCATGGGAACTAGGCGGTTCTTGGCGGGTTATTTTCTGCGTACTGCCTAAGATACGCTATCAATTCGGCTGACTATCTCACTGGACGCCAGTTCCAGTCCATTCTTGTAACAGGCAATGGCGTTGTCTTTATCGTCTTGTGCAAACAATAAATCACCCAGTAATTGATAAGCCTGAACGGTAGGTTCGGCAGCGATGCTTTTAGCCAGGTAGCTTTCCGCTTTAAAAGTATCACCACATTTAATCGCCAGTTTGCCCATAACGGCCAACAATACGGCATTTTCTTGATGCACATAAAACCATTTTTCAGCGGTTTCAAGCTGCTTTTCGACATTATTCGACTGAATACTGCCGAACAAGACAACTAAGGTTTCATCCCACACAGTGGCTAAAGTATTAGCCAGTTCATTTTCAATCTCAACACCTGCGCCAGCGTTAATCATGGCGGCGAAATAAATGGCCGAAATACCTGCCATCGTTTTTATGTAATTAGGAATTTCCGACC
Organism: Methylococcaceae bacterium; assembly: GCA_037130115.1. Lineage (GTDB taxonomy): Bacteria > Pseudomonadota > Gammaproteobacteria > Methylococcales > Methylomonadaceae > Methylobacter_C. Next base: position 9,185 of record JBAXTQ010000108.1, on the reverse strand, counting down.
ATAAGGTTTGAATTTCTTCTGTGTTGCCTTTTTCGGCCGACTGCTTTAATAACTGACTGAAGGCTTCTGTTTCCAGCAATTTGACTTCGGCCTCCATTAAAATTTTATTGGTATGCAAGGAAGGAATCAGCTTTCTGATACCTTGCCAATCACCGACCTGCTGATAGGTTTGATGCAATAATTTTAGAACACTGGCGTGAGTCGGGTCGATTGAATGCAATCGGGTCAGCGTTTCCAGTGCTTGTTCAAACTGGTTGCCTGACAAATTAAGTTCTGCTTGCGTTAGTCCTATCACCACACTGGAATCAGGTGACTGGTCATTAGCCGCTTTTAAATATTCATCCCTTTTATCAAAGGCTCCGCGTGATTGCGCGGCTCTTGCTGCCGTTAGATAATTAATTAACGGCGCACCACTGTGGGAGGCATGTTTAATTAAAACGTTTTCGGCTTTTTCCCAGTTACCTTCTGCCGAGTCCACCAATCCTGCGATCAGTGCTTCTTGAGAACGGTTAAATTTAATGTTTTTACCACGACTCTTGATTTGACCGGGCAATCTGAACAGCCAACCCAACACACGAAAGAAAAAATAAAATATAAAAAAACCAAATATCAGGCTAACGGCAAAAACGACCAGCGAGGTTTCCAGTGACCAATGCCCAATGCCAATCAACACATAGCCCGGATTATCAAACTGTTGTAACCCGTTACTGACAATAAATGCGACTGCGGCAGTAACGAGAAGAGAGCCCAGAAAATAAAATAATTTTTTCATCAAGTATCTCTCATTGCCCTGCTGGTAATGCTTCGGTTGGAGCCACTGTTTCAGGCGGCTTTACTGCTTCAACGGGTGTCACTGTTTCTTCCGGCTTGGTTACTTTAACGGGTTCAAGGGGTGCAACTTTTTCTTCCGGTGGCGTGGCTTTATCTGATTCTAATCTCAGTTTGCTAATATCTCTGAGCATTTTTAACGATAAGCTAATATCAGGGTATTGGCTATGAATTTTAATACTACCGAATCGATCCAGCTCGGCAATAAAATTATCAACTTCTGTGTTCTTGGCAAAATGTTGTTGCGTCCATTTTTTTGCATCGGCCAGACTGGATTGAAAAAGTGCTTCATTATGCTGAACCAACGAAATCTTTACAATTTCCAGCTTGACTCGTAATTGCTCTTGAATAAACTGCGCTTCTTCGGGCGTTAGTATTTCTTTAACTTCATGCTCTGTGTGCCGGATGGTAACGATGCCTTCCAGTTGATTCATGGCAGAATCAAGCAAGCCTTGATCTTCTGTTGCTTTTTCAGTGGCCTCTTTTACTTCCGTCTGCGGTGACAATGCTTTACCGGTATAAGGCAAAAACAACACTAACTTGTCAACAGCGTCTTGCATTGTCTGAATTGACGCATAAATGCCGACCACATCGGGAACAATAACACGCTTCATCACTGAAAGTTCTTTGGCAATCTCTTCGCGCACTTTAAACGCGCCGGCATCACCGCTTTCTCTTAACCGTTGATCGGCGGCTTCCAATGCTTCCAACGTGGTATTAACATCACCAATCAAATGTAAGCGTTCATTAGCGACACTTAACAAATACTCCGCATCAGCAATTAGCCAATCACCGCGCGTCTTTCCAAGTTGACGCTGTACCCGTGCAATGGCCTCATTCAACTCTTTGCGCGTGCTGTCCAGTTTTTCGTTGTGTAACTGAGAGAAGTCAGCCAGTGTTTTGGTAAAGTGGGTATCTTTACCGGCAACATTGGCTTCCAGAGTCGCAAGTTGGGACTGAATGGCAACAAGCTGAGACTGGTAATCAGAAATCTGCTTGGACATTTGCCCTTTAACTTCACCGCCCAAATCTTCTTGCTGATCCCGCAATTGGGTAAAGAAGAAAAAACCGGCACCCGCAAGGCCAAGGATAATGAGCAAAATAATAATGCCAAACCAGAATCCGCTGCGCGACCGTCGTGCCTGTTTAGTCTCACCCAGGTCTTGTTCTTGTTGTTCACTCAATTCGGCCACTCTATTCCTCCCGTTACACACATTGTTACTGCCTCAAGAATTGCTTCATCTGAAGGACTATGAGTCACAGCAATTCGTTTAAATCCGATGTCGACCGCTATTTGTTTTATTCTATTACTAACCACCACCAGTGGCACTTCAAACAATTGGTGATGATGTTTTTCTTCCAGCATGATTAACAGGTTTTGCAACGACTCACCACTGGTTACCGTGATGACATCCAGCTTGTCTTGCATCAGTAACAAACTGACTGCCGTACATTCAATGCCGGGTATTATTCTTTTATATACGTCCAGATACTCAACGTTTGCACCTCGGCTTCGTAGCGTAGTTGCCAGTTCTTCGCGCCCGCCTTCGCCACGAATGATCAAACAATGCTGACCCTGCATCTGTTGCATCTCAGGCATTGCCATCAATGCCTCACTATTATAGTCATTTTCAGGCACCAAATCGGGCGGCAATCCGGCCAGCGTCAAGGCTTGCGCGGTTGCTTTTCCTATTGCGGCAATGCGTATCAACTTAAACTTTTTTATTTTATCACTATCTGAATGGTATCCGTGCATAGTTACTGCATTGGCACTAATAAAAATAAGCCAATTATATCTGTCCAGATGAGCCAAGGTATTTTGGATGACGCCAGAATCTTCCATCGGCACAATAGCCAACGTTGGAAACCGAACCGCCACTCCGCCACGTTCTTCAATTAACCGGCTTAATTTTTCTGCTTGATGTTCGGGACGAGTCACCAAGACATGCGCCCCCGACAACGACTTTATCAATGAAACAGCGCTTGCAGAACTTTATCTGCACCCTGAGTCAGTAAATCTTCGGCAATCAGTCGCCCGATAACGGCTCCCTGATCTAGTCCACCTGAACGCTCAGACCGGTAAATGACGCTGCCATCCGGATTGCCAACCAAGCCACGCATAAATAACTGCTCACCCTGAAGCAGTGCAAAACCGGCAATAGGTACTTGGCAACCGCCATTCAAGCGTGCATTCATCGCCCGTTCGGCAACAACGCACAAGCCGGTTTCAGCATCATGCAAAGCCGTCAACATGGCATTAACTTCCACGTCATCAATACGGCATTCTATACCTATGGCACCCTGCCCGATTGCCGGCAAGCTGACACTGGCATCCAAAGATTGGGTGATGCGGTTAGCCATTCCCAGTCTTTTTAAACCCGCAGAAGCCAGGATAATGGCGTCATATTCACCCGCATCCAGCTTGGCCAAGCGGGTGTTAACATTCCCCCTTAACGGCATGACCTGAGCATCAGGAAGCTTCTCTTTGATCTGACACTCTCTACGCAAACTGGAGGTGCCAATTCTGGCGTTAGCGGGCAACTCGTTTAACGAGGCATAATGGTTTGACACAAAAGCATCGGTTGGATCTTCGCGCGTTAAAATGCTGGCCAAATGCAAGCCTTCAGGAAAATCTACCGGCACATCTTTCATGGAATGCACGGCAATATCAGCCACGCCCTCCAACATGCCCTGCTCTAATTCTTTAACAAACAAACCCTTGCCGCCCACCTTGGCTAAAGGCGCATCGAGAATTTTATCACCCCGCGTCACCATTTTAACCAATTGTGTCCTCACCCCTGGAAATGCCCGTACCAATAATTCTGCGACGTGTTCTGCCTGCCACAACGCCAATGGGCTCTGACGTGTCGCGATACGAATAAGTTTCTCAGTCAAAAGGAAGACCTCTATTTTCAAAAAATGGGCTTATTGTAACCTTATTTAAGGTAATGGTTGTTATCGAATAGTAATAGTTTGTTTCGCTACCACTTAAGTCAGGACAGTTTAAGGACAACGCGCTTCGACTTCGCTCAGCGAACGGTCTCTTTTGATACTTTATCAGGTCATTATGCTGTAAAATTATTTCTTTTTTAGATTTCATGGCACATGGCTCTTAATTCCCTTCAGCGCATTGCGTTAACACCCGGCGAACCTGCGGGCATAGGCCCCGATCTTTGTATCCAACTGGCACAGCAGGATTTACCCTGTCAACTCATCGCCATAGCCAGTCCTGAATTATTGGAGCAGCGTGCCCGTCAGTTAGGCCTTTCTATCCAAATACATGAATTTGAAAGTTCTTTACCACCAATGCCGCATACAGCAGGAAGCTTAACGGTGCTGCCGGTTGAACTTTCAGAACCGGTTCAATGTGGACAAATAAACCCGTTAAATAGTCGCTATGTCTTAAAAACTATTACCCAAGCAACCCACGGTTGTATGGAAGGGCTTTTTGACGCGATGGTCACCGGCCCTGTCCATAAAGGCGTTATCAATGATGCCGGCTTTGCTTTTAGCGGCCATACTGAATATATTGCCGAGATTACCGGTGGTCATCCGGTGATGATGCTGGCAACGCCGGGATTGCGTGTTGCCTTGGTGACGACTCACTTGCCACTTATTGAAGTGAGTTCGGCCATTACGCAATCACGCTTAAGAGCCGTCATTCACATACTGAATAATGATTTGCGTACACGCTTTAATCTTGATAACCCCAAGATATTGGTGTGCGGACTTAACCCTCATGCCGGTGAAAACGGTCACTTGGGTCGCGAGGAAATCGACATTATTGAACCGGTACTGGAAGGCTTGCGCCAACAAGGTTTTAACCTTCTGGGCCCGCTTCCGGCAGACACGCTATTTACCCCCAAATACCTGGCTACTGCGGATGCCGTGTTAGCCATGTATCACGACCAAGGCCTGCCGGTACTTAAATATATAGGCTTTGGCAAGTCTGTTAATATTACGCTGGGACTTCCTATTATCCGCACCTCTGTTGACCATGGCACCGCTTTAGACTTGGCCGGCACGGGCAAAGCCGACATCGGCAGCCTGTTTGTTGCCCTGCAAACGGCCTTAACCATGGCAACCAATAACTCTTGAAACTATGACACATACTCCACGCAAGCGCTTTGGCCAGAACTTTTTACATGACCACAACATTATTTACAGCATACTTTCCAGCTTACAGGCCAAACCCGGTCAACACTGGGTTGAAATAGGCCCCGGTTTGGGTGCGTTAACCGAACCCTTGTTACAACAAAAATTACGTCTTGATGTCGTTGAGCTCGACCGGGATTTAGTGGTGGTGCTTAAAGACAAATTCAAGGACTATGATAATTTACAAATCTTTAGTGGCGATGCCTTAAAATTCGACTTTTCTGCGCTGGCTCAAGAGAACGAAAAACTGCGTATTATTGGCAATTTGCCCTATAACATCTCAACGCCGTTAATGTTTCACTTGTTAAGTAACGCTTCCTGCATTGAAGATATGCACTTTATGCTGCAAAAAGAAGTGGTTGACCGGATTTGTGCGGCACCCGGCAGTAAAAAGTACGGACGACTCAGTGTCATGATGCAATATTATTGTGCAACCGAACTGCTGTTTGACGTACCGCCAGAAAGCTTTGATCCTGCGCCTAAAGTCATGTCGGCCATTGTCCGGTTAGTGCCGCACCAGCAACCGCCTGTTGTAGTTAACGACATAAAAATGCTCAATAGAGTGGTTGTTCAAGCCTTTTCACAACGACGTAAAACGCTACGCAATTCCTTAAAAAAACTCATCGAAGAAGAAGCGATTATCGCCCTAAACATAGATCCCACCTTAAGAGCCGAGGCACTATCACTGGATGATTTTGCACGATTAAGCAATCTATTACAAGACCTGCCCTAACCTGCGACAATCTGTCACGCGACAATATGCCACATTCCATTCGTTAGACTTTATCGATACTATAGCTGCAACTCTTGAGATGCAAACTTCCTCCATGGAAATCAGAGTTTTATATCCTTCTCTTAATGCGGCCTAAACAGCCGCATTTTTTTTGCCTGTTGCCTTGATTACCCCTGCGACAATTTGTCACGCGACAATATGCCACATTCCATCCATCCGTTTTTATCGTTACTATAGCTACAACTCTTGAGATGCAAATTTCCTCCTCGGAAATCAGAGTGTTATATCCTTCTTTTAATGCGACTTTAATAGCCGCATTTTTTTTGCCCGCAGCTTTACCTCAGCGACAGCTTGACAACTCATGTTTGATACTCAGAACCCTTTTAAATCCAGCCAGGATCGAATATCCGCTATTTTGAATAGTGCCTGATAACGGCTCTTTATTGTTTTTAATAATAGTCGTTAAATAGCATGGGTGCACAAACTTTAGTTTAGTGTCAAACTAAGCCCTTATATAAGCACCCGTGAGAACACCATGAACTACTGGCTAATGAAATCTGAACCCGATGTGTTTGGCATTAATGATCTTTACAGCAGACCAGACCAAACCGAACATTGGGATGGCGTGCGTAATTATCAGGCCAGAAATATGATGCGGGATGCGATGAAACCGGGTGACTTGGTCTTTTTTTATCATTCAAACTGCGACCAACCCGGCATTGTTGGAATTATGAAAATCGTTAAAGAGGGGTATCCTGATTTTACCGCCTTTGATCCTGATGACCCGCATTTTGACCCTAAAAGCGATCCTGCCAAACCACGCTGGATGATGGTTGATGTTAAATATGTCAGAACATTATCTCGTACCATTAGCCTTAAAGAATTAAAACCACGTCCGGAATTGGAAGGCATGGTGCTGTTAAGGCGGGGCAACCGTTTATCCATCATGCCGGTAAGCGAAGAAGAATGGGAGTTTATTTTATCGCTGGAAACAACGGCTTTGTAACCAAAAAATGGGCTACCAACTAAGGCGGGACACTGAGCAGAAAAATGATTCACCAAGTACCAAAAAGTCCGTCATTCCGGCAGGGATTGCCGGAATCCAGTTGCCATGGATGGCAATTACAAAGCATACAATTGATTGATTTATAGACACTTCGATTTGTCGGGTTACGCTGTCGCTAACCCGCGACTAACGTTGCAAATTACGACGTGCAGTAAGGGTAGAAAATTTTCTACCCCTACAACCTATCGTTACTCTTTCTGGGTTCACCATGATTGTTCATAGTGAAAAGTGTCCCGACTTAGTTGGTAACCAAAAAATGTTTTCGTCCTTAACGAAATATCTCCGCAAGCATCGCTAACGGTAAAAACAAAGAATCCAAAGCGAAACTTAAAGGCAAATCAACTAATGGATAACGCGGCGGTGTTACTTTAAATTTCCTGAGCGCGACATCGTTTTCCGCTATCGCCGCGCAATCAAGACGGGTTCCACTGTAAACGAACAGTCGCTGATCCAAAGGGAGATCAGTATCCAAGGTTTTAAAAGTGGCGCAACCCGATAATCCGGCTAAGAAAATCCCACCGAATACCAACTGCCTGAAAGTTATCAACTTATGTTTTCTGCAAGTGTAGGGTGTATAAGCGAAGCGTCATACACCCAATAGATCGTTACGAATTGCCGGTTTGTCAAAAAAGACGGGATGCAATGAAATCATGGCAGTATTAAATGACGCGACGTGATACATTTCAGGTACGTGACAGGAATCCAATTTGGTGTATGACGCTTCGCTTATACACCCTACGCGCTTTATTGTATATCACAGCCATCAGATTTTTTAATCCGCCGCTCAATCTGCTGATGCGAGTCATCAGACCAGTCTTTTACATGTCGGATATGCAAAATTTCATGAAATAGCCGGAATGCTTCTGCATCCAGTTTGATCACATCGCCCAGACTATGGGTAAACGGTGTTAAGCAATAGGCACTGATAAAAGCATCGGCCAGGAACTGACCATTAAAATCGCCATCCTTGATACGCTTTAATAACAAATCTGCTTCCAATACCATTGGCTCAAGGTGAAGCTTCTGCGGTTTAATATCGTCAGTGCGGTACTTATGTTTTATTTTAAATTGATTGGTTGGCATTGTCTTACCTAAATCAGGATTAGTAACTTTCTGTCTGCTCTTAAATTTTGTACGCAAATATACGTATTAAGTAATTCGCTCCTTCTATTTTTGATGATGAATGACTTTTTTTGCCTAACATTTAACTAAATAAAACCGAAATTATCCGGCTCCCTAAATGCACAGCCAGATTTGAAAGTGTACCCGTAGGTGTGCCAAAATTAACATAAAAAACGTTTGGTTGTCTACAAGCTTCGTTTACTTTGGCTTAATCTTTTGGGCTACCCACGCCGGGACAAGAAATTTTAGTTTGCTGACATTGACTTTGAAAAGTCACAACCGACAAATCAACAACTATTTGTATAAAAATCTTTACAGTATCTCTTTTGAGATACATAGTATGTCAGTATGTCTTTGGAGAGATAAAAATGGCCGCACACACATCTATGCTACACGTCCGTATAGACGACGAAACTAAAGCGCAAGCAACCCAGACACTCGCCGCTATGGGATTGACGGTATCTGATGCAGTCCGCTTGTTTCTGCATCGCGTGGTGGTTGATCAGGCTTTTCCATTCGAATTGAAGGTGCCGAACGCGGAGACACGTAAGGCGATGGCCGAAGCTGACGAAATTGTCAGTACACACCAGGCACGTTTTTCAACAGCTGCCGAATTGTTCGATGACCTCGAAAAAAACACCGGCAAGTAAGAGAGCGCCACTACCACGGGCAGCGGATTACACAAAAAGCTTCCTCAAAGACTGGGAGCGATTGTCTTGATCTGGCCAGTACGATTTAAACAGGCTCAAAAAAGCCATGTTGCTGCTCATTGCCAACGACGGACCACTCGGTGCCGAATGGCTGGATCATCCGCTTAAAGGTAATTGGGAAGGACACCGAGAATGCCATATCGGTGGTGACCTTTTGTTGGCATATAGATTAGATGCCAGTGGAAAACATGGATTAATCGTATTTGTACGCACCGGCACTCACGCCGAACTGTGCAGCGAGTGATATCGAAATTGGGTGCAGCAACCAATCAGGTTTTCAGGTTTAAATCCAGTCAAACGTTTCTGTTGTCCGGGATATGCAAAGCGGACACTAGAAATTAACTAAATTAAGATTTTTGGTCGTCAGCCAACGACCCGAAGCGGACTGCTTCATTTTGGTCGTGAGTGACAGCAGTTGAATAGATTCCTGCCTGTCAGTTTAGCTATAGATGCTTTATTGCAAGACCTGACCCCTTATTCCTAGATGCTTTATTGCAAGACCTGACCCCTTATTCCCAAGACCTGACCCCTTATTCCTTTCTTTATTGCAAGACCTGACCCCTTATTCCTT
>JBAXTQ010000107.1:0-12335 GCA_037130115.1 Methylococcaceae bacterium | reverse complement strand
CATCGGTATAAAACGATTGTTCATCGGTATAAAACGATTGTTCATCGGTATAAAATGATTGTTCATCGGTGTAAAATGATTGTTCATCGGTGTAAAATAACCGATTACCTTTACAAAATAACGGCTTATCGACAAACAAAGGATGATAAGTACGAATCAAGGATTAAATATCAGTGGGCAAAACAAGCTTATTAATGAGCCAATCTTGATTAAATCTAACCCAGGTTTAACCTTTGCAGTGCAACAGCAGGCAACCAATTGATTTTATAGGATTATAAATAACGCCATCTTTTTAAACCTAATGCCACAATATTTTTTATATCTATTTTTCAATATGTTATGCGTGTTAAGTGCTAAATATTTGCTAAGATGAAATGAAACCGTTTTATTGGGCAACTTACAAAAAAACCACTCACCCTACGTTTCCAGCTATATGGATGTGGATCGATCAAAGAGCGTTTCGGGGGCAATATCAAGATCACCGGGCCAGCACACGGTATCCAGAGCTATGAATGCCTGCTTGAATAAGTCAATATCTTGCAACCGGGTAAATACTCCTCTGTCCAGATAGGGAAAATGGGGTCAGAAAATGGGGTCAGGTCTTTCATTATTTTATTTTAATGGGGTAACGATAGGCTTCTACGCTTTCTTTTTTGTACTTGCAGTTTTTGCGATCCGTTTTTTTAAGCATCAATCCATCGATTAAAGCAGTTTCACCAAAGCCGCAACAACACCGATTAAAATACCATAAAAGCGCCCAGTTTAATAATTAAGCACTGCTCCATGTCACGCATGTCGCGGCGAAGCAATTCCACTCATGCATCAAATCTTCTTTGGTGACTAACAACGTCTTAAGATTAACTTCCATCACCTCAGAAAGAGCGGTAGCCTGGGCTTCCGCTTGGGGAAATGGAGGCAGGACTATCCAAGTCATAATGCAGAATTTTTCAAAACTTCTTTCTATAGCGTTTCAGAAATTAAATTTCCAATTCACGTCACTGTAAGCTCATACGGATAATATCCCTTCAAGGAATGTTATCCATTAGCATCGAAATTATTTATCCGAGAATATATAATACATTTTACGTAAACCCACTCGCCTATTTTTACAATGACTATAGATCAAATATTAACGAAATTAGAAACCCCTTATGATTCAATTTTTCAACGGGAAGCTTTAGAAGAAGCGGTACTACAGCAAGAAGCCGTTACTCCGGCATTATTGAAGATCATTGACCATATTGCTAATGATCCGGAATTTCTTGACGATAACCCTGATTATATGGGCTTTACGTATGCCTTATATCTTCTTGCGCAATTCAGGGAAAAAAAAGCTTATCCACTCATTGTGCAATATTTTGGTCAGTTGGGATTAGAGGTTGAGGCGATATATTCATCAGGTGACATTGTTTATGAAGGGTTAAATTCTATTTTAGCTTCGGTTTGCCAGGGCGATCTTGGCCTGATAAAGCAACTTATTGAAGACTCTAAAGTTAATCCATTCGTTCGCATCGCAGCATTAGCCTCACTGGTTGTACTTTACAATAATGACCAACTTTCACGCGAAGACTTGGTCGCTTATTTTAGAACCCTTATCGATAATAGCCTTAAACAGGAAGATGATCCGGATTTTGTCGCCAGTTTGGTGAATTTCTGCTGTGACATCCATCCAGATGAGCTATATGATGCATTAGTTGTTTGCTTTGAACGGGACATTATTGATACCAGTCTCATTGGTAAAAAAGATCTTGATTACTACATGCACAGGGAAAAACAGGAAATCTTGGCTGAATTAAAGACGGATTGTCATAGCCAGTTAATTAATAATGTCATTACTGAAATGGAATGGTGGGCTTGTTTTAAGCCAAAATTTTCTTCCAACTATTCAGAAAATAGTTCAACCGCTAGCTTTAATGAGGATAAAAAACCAAAGATTGGTCGTAATGATCCCTGTCCTTGTGGTAGCGGTAAAAAATATAAAAAATGTTGCCTGAAGAATTGAATAATTGGCTACCAACTAAGACGGGGCAGCTTGAGGTTAAGCCGTTCGTCGTGAACCCTTCGTCTGTGCTCAGGAGAGCCTTGTCGAACCATGAACGACTTAACCGCTAACCCTTCGACAGGCTCAGGACGAACGGTTAAGTCTCGACTATGTCCCGCCTGAAGTTTAAGGTTAACCGTATTGACGGTTAAGCCTTTCCTGGTTAGCAAGATGCTTCAGCCCTCGCCGTCATACCGGCATGGATGCCGGTATCCAGTGCCATGGATGGTAATAGATCAATGCCGTTGCGCCTTGATTCAGGTGCGATACCCGATAGAATTTCACATCCCTGTGACTGGATTCCGGCATCCATGCCGGAATGACGGGTTTGTGTCACTGGCTGAAGCATCTTGCTAATCAGGAATCCTTTATGCTTGTCCCGTCTAAAGTGGGTAGTCTACGTTTCCAGCTATATGGATGTGGACCGATCAAAGAGCGTTTCGGGAGCAATATCAAGATCACCGGGCCAGCACACGGTATCCAGAGCTATGAATGCCTGCTTGAATAAGTCAATATCTTGCAGCCGGGTAAATACTCCTCTGTCCAGATAGGGTCGGGCATCAAATAACCGGTGATCACCGGTATCAAACCATAACTCTAACGAGAAATCATTTCTCGGTATAACACGAATAACAGTTTCCATTATTTTACCTAGCAGAAAATTGGTAAGTATTCAGTCACCCTCTTTGTAAAAGAGGGGTTAGAGGAGATTTTATTAGATAAATCCCCCTCAATCCCCCTTTTTCAAAGGGGGAGGTGAATACTTACGAAAATTGAGGTCAGGTCTTTCATTATCTTATTTTGATGTGGTAATGATGGACTTCCTACGCTTTTTGTTTTGTGCTTGCAGTTTTTGTGATTCGTTTTTCGAGCATCAAGCCATCGATTAAAGTAGTTTCACGAAAGCCGCAACAACCGGTGTAAAACAGCGTGAAAAACGGATCAGGAAAAATAACCCTGCCCGTTTTCAGCCAAGGTGCAATTCTTCACGAATCACCTCGCGTAATGCCTCCTTTACGCTGTCGGCTTCCAAGCCACGGCGTAAAGTCTCATTGATTAGGGTTTGATAGCCACGACCACCAGCCTTGGCTTTGTATGCCCTAACTATTGCATCATCAAGGCAAATAGTAATGCGGGTTTTACCGCTTTCGGCTTGTAATTTGACCAGGTGTGGAATCTCGGAAGCACGCTTGGCATTGCTAAAATCATATTCGTTACGCATAATTATTGGCCTCTTTCGTGGTGGGTTTACGTGCTGAAATTAACCGGATAGATTCGCCTCGCACCGTGTAGATAACGACTAACAACCTTGCTTGATGGCTCATCCCTAACAACACCCAGCGATTTTCACCGGTTGCATCGTTATCTTCATAAGCCAACGCATTAAGGTCAAGCAAACAACTGGCAGCCTCCTCAAAAGGAACGCCATGTTTCTTTAGATTGCTGGCTGCTTTACGGGAATCGAATTCAATTTTCATGCGCTTTATTATGCATATAATAATACGTAATTACAAATAATTGACACGTCGACCTAACCATTAAATATCCCGTTAATGAAAGAACTCTGGGGCAATCTTAAAAAAACATCACCACCAACAATAATACTTACATTACAACTCGCCTTAGCTGTTTTACAGGCAACAGCTAAAGCGGTTGCACTCCGGCTCTATAAACAATTTTTGCTTAACTTAATGGCATTGCCCACCTACCCTTTTGAATGTCACGCAATTTCCCCGTTACGTTTATACGATAATTCGTAATCTGCATAAGAAATTAGGCAAACTATTTTATAGTGTGTTAAATTTTTAATTTTTACAATTTTGAACAAGCCGGATAAATTATCGGTAATACCTCCTTCATCCAGATGCATTCCTCTTTACTATTTTATTTATGACGTTACAATCTCCCAAATCATCCTTTTGGCTGCCCGATGACGAGTGGCATAAAGTTCAAAAATGTTTACCCATCACCTGCGTTGATGTATTACCCTTTCGACTCGATAAGGGTGAAATAGGTGAATTTGGTCTTATCTTGCGAAATACGCCACATCAGGGAGAGCGATGGTGTTTGATCGGCGGCAGACTGCAATATAATGAAGTACTGACAGAAGGAGTGGATCGGGAAATTATTGAAGCGCTTGGCGACAAAACCATCACTACCTTGGTGGGCGGTGGTGAACCGCTTAAGGTGATTCAATATATGCCTGAATTAGGACGGGGCGAGTATTTTGATCCCAGACAACATGCGATCGGCCTGACCTATGCCGTTGAGCTTTCAGGTATCGTTGTTCCTCAAGGTGAAGCGTTGGACTTTAAATGGTTTTCCGTCAGTAAAATTCAGACGCTGGAGGCTATAGGTTTTGGTCAAAAACAACTCATTATTGATTGTCTTCAGCTGCTTGGTCATCCATCTGATTTTTTAACCGTTTAGGTCACTTGCAAAAAATACGCACCCTTTCTTCGGAATGCCAAACAAGATAAATTCTATCGAGGTCAATCATGTCTGCTTATCAACCGTTACAAAAAAACCTGATTTCTTCGGTTATCCGGTGTTTTCTTAGGGTGCTGTTATTAACGCTGGCAATCGCTTTGCCGGTTTTAGCCAATGAAGCGCCTGATGTGATGCTGGCAAATGTTTATCGTCAGCATGAGGATGTTACGCAGTTTTGGGTAAGTGAAAAACTGGATGGAGTTCGGGCACGATGGGATGGCAAGCAGTTTATCTCTCGGGGCGGTACTGTTTTTATGGCACCCGCATGGTTTGTGCAAGGTTTTCCGGATAAGCCGTTGGATGGTGAATTATGGATGGGACGGGGGCATTATCAAGATGTTGTTTCGGTCGTTCGTAAGCAAATTCCGGATGACGGCTGGAAAGCGGTAAAATTTATGGTGTTTGATTTGCCGGCTCATGGCGGTACGTTTACCGAGCGTGTTGAAGCGATGCGGCAATTAGTAACAACGCCCTATCTACAAGTCATTGAGCAGTTTCGTGTCGATTCCAATAAAGCCTTGATGGACAAGCTGGATGACTTGGTCAGGCAAGGCGGCGAAGGTTTGGTGCTGCATCGGCAAAACGCGCTTTATCATAGCGGTCGCAGTGATGATTTGCTTAAATTAAAACCGTTTGAAGATGCAGAAGCCACCGTTATCGATTATAAACCCGGTAAAGGTAAAAATACCGGTTTGATGGGCGCTATCAAAGTGCGTATGGATAATGGCAAGGCCTTTTATATAGGCAGTGGTTTTACCCAGCAACAACGGAAAAATCCACCCCCGCTTGGAAGCTTGGTGACTTATCGGTATCAAGGTTTTACTCAGTCCGGAATACCGCGCTTTGCGGTATTTATAAGGCAGCGAAATGAATAGTCGACGTTAAAAACAGTCTGTTGGATTTTTGCTCCCTGCCAGAATCACGCATTTTGTCGCCCACTGAAGCACATTATCCATCAGAAAAGCTTATCCGCACGAAGGCCATGTGGTGAATCCACCAATCATTAATCGCCCCTAACCAACAAGAAGTTGCATTTTATACAGAAACTTGGCTGGGCATAAGGCTAACTCTGTTATAATTTGCAGCTTTATCAAAGTAGTCAAATACCTTAGTGGCATTCATTGCCGCAAGCGCTAAAGCAATAACGCCTTAACAACCTCATTATCAGTTGAAACACAGTGGATTTAAAACATATCAGAAATTTCTCCATTATCGCGCATATTGATCATGGTAAATCAACACTCGCGGATCGTTTTATTCAAATCTGTGGCGGCTTAAGTGCCAGGGAAATGTCAGCACAAGTACTCGATACCATGGACATTGAGAAAGAACGCGGCATCACTATTAAAGCGCAAAGTGTCACGCTGGACTTTAAAGCCAAAGATGGCGAAACCTATCAGCTTAATTTTATTGATACGCCGGGGCACGTTGATTTTTCTTATGAAGTATCAAGGTCTTTAGCGGCTTGTGAAGGTGCGTTACTGGTTGTTGATGCAGCGCAAGGCGTTGAGGCGCAAAGTGTGGCAAACTGCTATACGGCCATTGAACAGGGCCTGGAAGTAGTGCCGGTACTGAATAAAATTGATTTGCCTTCTGCCGAGCCTGAACGCGTACTGGCCGAAATTGAAGAAGTGATTGGCATTGCAGCGGATGAAGCGTTGATGATTAGTGCCAAAACCGGTCTGAATGTGCTGGATGTTTTGGAACAACTGGTTATTAAAGTACCGCCACCGCAAGGCAATATAGACGGCCCGTTGCAAGCGTTGATTATTGACTCCTGGTTCGACAGTTATCTGGGCGTAGTGTCTTTAGTCAGAATTATGCATGGCAGTATTCGCAAAAAGCAAAAAATCACCATCATGTCTACCGGCAAGTCGTTTATTGCTGATAAAGTCGGTGTTTTTACGCCCAAGCGTCTTGAAAAAGATATTTTAAATACCGGCGAAGTCGGTTATGTGGTGGCCGGCATTAAAGACATTTTTGGTGCGCCAGTGGGTGATACCATCACGTGGTCTGATAATCCGGCGACCGAACAACTGACCGGTTTTCAACGGGTTCAACCACGCGTTTTTGCGGGCTTGTATCCTGTTAGTTCCGATGATTATGAAGATTTACGTGAAGCGCTTAACAAGTTAAACCTTAATGATGCCGCGTTGCAATTTGAGCCGGAAACCTCGCAGGCTTTAGGCTTTGGTTTTCGTTGCGGCTTTTTAGGCATGTTGCACATGGAAATTGTGCAAGAGCGTCTGGAAAGAGAATATGACGTTGATTTAATTACCACAGCGCCCACGGTTATTTATGAAGTGATTACCCAGACCGACCAGATTTTAATGGTGGACAATCCGGCCAAACTGCCGGAGGGTGGCACTGTCAAGGAAATCAGGGAGCCTATTATTCGGGCTAATATTTTGGTGCCGCAGGCTTATTTGGGCGGCGTGATTACCCTGTGTATTGAAAAGCGCGGCGTGCAAAAAGACATGCAGTATGTTGGCAGACAAGTTTCTCTGCATTATGAACTACCCTTAAGTGAAGTGGTTCTGGATTTCTTTGACCGCTTAAAGTCAGTCAGTCGGGGTTTTGCTTCGTTTGATTATGAATTTTTACGTTTTCAGCCAGCGGATTTGGTTAAACTGGATGTGTTAATCAATGCCGAAAAAGTGGATGCTTTATCGATTATTGTGCATCGTGATTTAAGTAATAATCGGGGTCGCGATTTGGTTGAAAAGATGAAAGAGCTGATTCCACGACAAATGTACGAAGTGGCGATACAAGCCGCCATTGGTTCTAAAGTTATCGCCCGCTCTACCGTTAAAGCCATGCGAAAAAATGTCATCGCCAAGTGTTATGGCGGCGATATTAGTCGTAAGAAAAAGTTATTGGAAAAACAAAAAGCCGGTAAAAAACGCATGAAACAGGTCGGTAATATTGAGATTCCTCAAGAGGCATTCCTGGCCGTTTTACAACTCAACAAAGAATGATGAAGATCAGGTTCAAGGTAAAAAAGGTTAAAGGTTAAAGGCAAAAAACCAACCTTGAACATTTAGCATTGAACTTGAACCTTTCGCCTTGAACCCTTAACCTTTAACCTTTAACCTTTAACCTGAATTTAAATATAACAATGGACTTTGATTTCTCTTTTTTTCTGTTGCTGGCCACTGTCATTACGGGTGTCATTTGGGGGGCTTATTTATTATTCCTTAAATCAAAAGGTCTCATTTTTGATGAAAAAGATGAGCCCGTACTGGTCGAATATGCACGTTCTTTTTTTCCGATTGTATTGATTGTGCTGTTGCTTCGGTCATTTATTGCCGAGCCTTTTCGCATTCCTTCCGGATCAATGATGCCTACTTTATTGGTGGGTGATTTTATTCTGGTCAACAAGTTTACTTACGGCATACGCCTGCCGGTTATCAATAAAAAGATAATTGAACTGAATGAACCCAAGCGCGGCGATATTGTCGTCTTTCGTTATCCTAAAGACCCGACTGTCGATTATATTAAACGCATTGTTGGCCTGCCTGGCGACAAAATTGTTTATAACAATAAAAAGCTGACCGTCAATGATGTGCCTGTTAAACAGGTATCCATGGGACGTTATCAAGGTTTGGGTCAGGGCGAGGATATGACCGGCGCTGAAGAATTATTGGAAGATTTAACCGGTGTTGAGCACAGTATTTTAATCAGAAATGGTACGCCTACGGTTGAATTTGTTTACGTAGTACCGGAAGGTAATTATTTTGCCATGGGCGATAATCGTGACAACAGTAATGACAGTCGCTACTGGGGGCCGGTTCCTGAAGCCAATCTGGTAGGTAAAGCTTTCTTTATCTGGATGAGTTGGGATTGGCAGGATAAAGGCGTTGGTTTTAGTCGTATTGGTACAATATTAAAATAATTTAACAGCTAACAGCGCACCAGGTTATAGACTCTGATTTACATCATTTCGGCTATCCATTTTAGTCGGCACAAAAATACCGGCGTTAGACCTGGCAGGTTACAAAACCTGCCAGGTCTTATCCTGCTACTTGTGTAACAACATCTCTACCAGTAAACCTTTATGCGCCACCATAAATAGTTTGGGAGAATTAAATGAATGCATCGCCTGCAAACCAACAAGGTTTAACCTTTATATCGCTTGTTTTTATTCTCGGTCTTATCGGTTTTCTTGTTTTGTTGGGTCTTAAAATAGGCCCGATTTACCTTAATCACAGCAAAGTAGTCAGTGCGTTGGCTGATATAAAAAAAACCCCGGACATTGAAGTACAAAGTGAAGGCGAAATCAGAAACAGCTTGAGCAAACGCTTCGATATTAATTATGTTGATGATGTCACTCAGGATGACATCACTATCACCCGCCACGGGAATTATCTAAAAGTGGTTATTGAGTATGAGGTTGCCCGGAAAATTGTTGGCAACCTGAGTGTTTTAGTAGAATTTAATGACAATATTGAGGTCGGTAATCAGTGATAAAAAAGCCCGAAGTTTTGTGTAGAAAGCTGGGATTAACGTTTAATAATCCACAGCTTTTTACCATGGCTTTAACCCATCGCAGCGCAAGCTCAACCAATAATGAACGGCTGGAATTTTTGGGCGATTCAATCTTGGGCTTTGTGATTGCCCAAAAATTGTATGACCTTTTTCCTGAAGCCAGTGAAGGTGTTTTAAGCCGACTAAGAGCGAGTCTGGTCAATCAAACTTCTTTAGCGGAGTTAGCCAGAAAGCATCAACTGGGCGATTATTTATTGCTGGGTTCAGGTGAATTAAAAAGCGGTGGCTTTCGCCGTGATTCCATTTTGTCCGATGCGCTGGAAGCCATTATGGGCGCGTTGTTTAAAGATCAAGGCATAACGGCTTGTCAACAATGGATCGAACTCTTGTTTACGGAAAAACTAAGCCAGTTATCGATGGATAACTGGCAAAAAGACCCTAAAACCCAACTTCAGGAATTGATGCAGTCCAAAAAATTGTTATTGCCTGAATACACCTTAATAACCATGTCAGGACTTGCGCACGAACAAATGTTTAAAGTTAAATGTACCATTACCTTAATTGAAGAAACCTGTATCGGTACCGGTATCTCCAGAAAAAGAGCTGAACAATCGGCAGCAGAGCTTATGCTCGAATTATTGAATAAGGACAGGAAATGAATTGCGGTTTCGTAGCGCTAATAGGGCGCCCCAATGTTGGTAAATCTACGCTGATGAATCATTTGCTGAAGCAGAAAATCAGCATTACTTCACGCAAACCACAAACGACCCGGCACCGAATTCTGGGCATCAACACCACTGAAGCAGGTCAGGCCATTTATATGGACACACCGGGCATGCACAACAATGAAAAAAGAGCGTTAAACCGCTATTTAAACCGGACGGCTGAAACTACCCTGCTGGGCGTTGATGTGATTGTCTGGTTGATTGATGGTTTATCGTGGCATGAATATGATGAAGTCATCTTTAAAAAACTGGAGCAAGCGGGATTGCCGGTCATACTTGCCGTCAATAAAGTCGACAAGGTAAAAGACAAAGATGCCATCCTGACGTTTTTTGCCGAAGCCCAGCATCGCTTTCCCTTTGAGCATTTGGTGCCTATTTCCGCTTTAAAAAGAACCAATCTGGATCAACTTGAAAGTTTGATCATGAAGCTGTTACCGGAAAATGATTTAATCTATCCTGAAGATCAGATTACCGACCGACCCGAGCGCTTTTTAGCGGCTGAAATTATCCGGGAAAAATTGACCCGTCGCTTGGGTGATGAATTGCCTTATGCCCTAACGGTTGAAATGGAACGCTACGAAGAGCTTCCGCATATTACCAAAATATACGCGATTATTTGGGTAGAGCGTCTGACCCAAAAAAATATCGTGATTGGCAAAGATGGCGAGATGCTGAAAAAAGTAGGTACGGATGCACGGTTTGATATAGAAAAACTGATCGGCCAAAAAGTCTATTTACAACTGTGGGTTAAAGTTAAAAAGAACTGGTCGGATAATGAACGCGCCATGCAAAGCCTGGGATTTAATGACTGATAGAGCAGTTCTCTTACAACCTGCCTTTATCCTGCAACAGCGAAAATTTAGAGAAACCAGTCTTATTATTGACGTATTGACCCGCGATTTTGGCAGGGTTTCTCTGTTGGCTAGAGGGGTAAGAAAAGCCAAATCTAAAACGGCGGGGCTGCTACAACCTTTTACCCCGCTGACACTCTCCTACTTGGGCAAGAGTGAGTTAAAAATACTGACCGATGTTGAAATAACACAGCCCTTTAATCCATTACAGGGACTTGCCGTTTATTGCGGCTTTTATGTTAATGAACTCATCGGCTGTTTTTTACATCAGTACGACCCTCATCCGGACGTGTTTGACTATTATGGACACTGCTTATCCTGCCTTTCAGAGCCGTCAAAAATAGAAGCGACACTGCGTATTTTTGAACTTGATTTACTGGCAGCCGTAGGTTATGGACTGCAACTGGACTATGACCTCCAAAATAACCAAGCCGTTGATCCATTAACCCGCTATCACTTCAATGCAGAACAGGGGCCGATAGCAGCGCCTGACGGCTTATTCTCGGGCAAGACCTTGCTGGCACTAAAAGCCGGAGAACTCAACGACTCTGAGACTCTCTACGAAGCGAAAACACTGATGCGAAAAGTCATCGCTGTTTATTTGCACGGTAAGCCACTAAAAAGTCGGGCCGTCATCAACCAAATTATCCAACATCTATAAAAATGAACAAAACACACATCTTATTGGGCGTAAATATTGACCACGTTGCTACGCTTAGGCAGGCTCGAGGTACGCTTTATCCAGAACCTGTACAAGCGGCACTGGTTGCAGAACAAGCTGGCGCAGACGGCATTACGGCGCACTTGCGGGAAGACCGTCGTCATATTCAGGATCGGGATATTTTCTTGTTAAAAGAGCTGCTCCATACCCGCCTGAATATGGAAATGGCAGTCACCGATGAAATGGTCGGGCTTGCAGTTAAAGTACAGCCTTATGCGTGTTGCCTGGTGCCGGAAAAACGCGAAGAATTGACGACTGAGGGTGGCCTGGATGTTTCAGGCAACCTGAATAGAATGCAATGGGCTTGTGATAGCTTAAGAGCCGCCGGCATTGAAGTCTCCCTTTTTATTGACCCCGAGGAAGCGCAAATTGATGCAGCGGTAAAAGCAGGGGCACCGGTTGTCGAACTACATACAGGCTGTTATGCGGATGCAAAAAATCCCGTGCAACAAGCCCAAGAACTGGCACGCATCAGACAGGCCGCACATTATGCCCACAGTGCCGGATTACAAGTTAATGCGGGGCATGGATTAAATTTTTATAATGTTGAAGCGATATGCGCAATACCGGAAATAGTCGAACTTAATATCGGCCATTCGATTATCGCTCAAGCCTTGTTTTCGGGATTGGCTCAGACAGTTAAAGAGTTAAAACAGCTAATGAGACAGGCGAGACTACAGGCTTTTTAAGCGGTATTATTTGTTGTGTTGCGGGGATTTTCCGGGAGAAACAGATACTTAAAATACCCTCAAAAGTTGCCACAGATTCACAAATTAAAATCAGGATTAATCCCAAGCCCCTCTGAAAACAGGTTGATAGTTGACATCAAAATATCAACAATAACGGACGTTCTTTTAATCGCTAAACCTTGTTAGCGTAACCCTTGAGAGTTACGCTACCAACAGGAATTTTATTCCTCTACACCGCCAGCCGCTGCCAACAAGGTAGCCAACTCGCCTTTTTTATACAAGTCGATAATGATGTCACAACCGCCAACCAATTCACCACTGATATACAAT
>JBAXTQ010000106.1:0-12342 GCA_037130115.1 Methylococcaceae bacterium | reverse complement strand
ATTCAACAGATTATGGCAGTTTGTCTACGAGCATGGATAATATTTTTGAATTTTACCGCTAGCATGACGATTGTGATTTGATCGTTAAACATTCGTATAGCATTTGCGCGATATATGTATGACATTTATCATGCGTTTGTTTAACAAATGTCATACAAATGCTTACTATTTATCACCCATTATTAACAATAATGAGCAATACAAACCGATTAAATTCAACAGATTATGGCAGTTTGTCTACGAGCATGGATAATATTTTTGAATTTTAACGCTCGCATGACAATTATGATTTAATCGTTAAACATTCGTATAGCATTTGCACGATATATGTATGACATTTATCACGCATTTGTTTAACAAATGTCATACGGAACTGTAAAATAAAAAATGAAGGGTGCCATTTTAAGGCTTACGGTTCTGAATTTCCGCCAATATTTTATCGACTTCTTTTCTGGGCAGATAATCCAAATCCCAGTGGCTTGTGTAGCTTTCCTTCAAGCGTCTTTTGCCTTGATGAAGTTGCTCGGGTTCTTCATTTACAGCAAAGGCGGCTGTGCTGATAGGTTTTTCAGCAAGGTCGATCGGATTTTCTGCCACGGGCCCCCTACTACGGCATCAATCATTCAATTTTAACTCTTTGATATTTTTTGATTTTACGCTTTTTACGGATTCTTTTTTCATTTGTATCTGCCCTTCGTCCACGGCGTTTATTTTTTCTCTAAGCTCAGACTCCGTCACAAGCTTATAATGTTTTCCCTTACCTTCGTTGACGTGATATTGACGCTCTTGATTAACAAATGCATAACAAACATCTTTACCCTCACCTATAAAAAAGCGCTTATCAATATCAGAGACTTCTGACGATTGTGGTTTTGTAGTTAGTGGCTCGATAAGCTCGTCAGTCATTACTAGCAACTGTAGGGGGTGCTGATCATTTTTTAGGTCTACCTTTACTTTCGGTGCTTCTGGTAACTCGATAAAAAAAGGTGCTCTTGACTTTAACTGGTTATATAGTGGTTGCAAGTCAACAAAACCATATAATGCAGCAAACCAAGATACCCCTACCGCTAATGATTCATTATCACACCCTGTGGCATGTAACTCGGTGATGAACCCGTAAAATTTATCCGGCTCAAACTGGTCCAAATGCATATTCTTTAGCTTTAAAAACACTAAGGCGGGGATAAAAACGTCAGATTTGAAATGTGTTTTCAATCCATTTTGTATTTGCTTATGCTGCCTAGTTAGCTCTGTTATCAATAAACTAAGTGGGCTGTTCCTATGGTTATTTTTTAACATTTCTAGTGTTTCTCTATAGTCCAGTCCCATATCCTTAATAACATCACGCGAAATGGCATCTAATAAAATTTTAGCCATATCATCAATTAAGCCTAAATCTTCATTGCGAAACTCGCTCTTCATTGAATTTCTACTGTAAAAAAATAGAGCATACAAAAACGATTGCAGTTTTGAATCGTCAGTGTCCTGGGGTTTATCATCCATGATGATGACCTGCAAAACACTGTCCCATAAATCACCTACCAAATAACTACCCGAATAAGTAACACCTAGTAAGCTCAACATTTTTTTAGCGGCTAATCGGGCATTACGTTGTTCTGACCAGTGAATCAGCTTATTAGACAGGTTGCCACTTAAAAACGATTGTTTTTTTATGTCTATACTGGGAACTAGGCTTTGTAAATAACTATGGCTTTTCTCAGACGCGTCTAAAGGGTAAACATTTCGAATGGTATCATAATCAATAGATCGACCTAGCTTATCACTCGGATTTACCCAGTTTATCATCGTGTTTTTTGGGAAACGTTTACGCTTTTCAAAAACAGAAGCGGCTATTTCAATGACGACTAAATTACGGATATTTTCAAAGCGAGGCAACACCGCTTTCAGCCGTTCTAACTCGGAAGTTTTCTCTAAAGGTAATGCTGTTGCCATAGGTACTTTTAATACTAACTCCTCATAAAGCATGGCTTCTCCCACTCGTTGCCAAGAAATCAATGATTCAATTGTCAATGCCAAGTAAAATTTGTTGTTTTTGGTTCGCATAAAATATCCTTTGATTACCGCCCAGAGATTAAAGTGAGTTCTCTGGTTGGTCTTTTCGTTTTTAATAGTGATTTTTTGCAAGCTATCAGCACAAAGCAATGACAGGGGTAAGTCTAAAAAGCTTTGCTTATGAATCGGTAAAGTAGACGCAACATGCTGAATATAATGAATACTCTCAGGTCTTGCATCTAAAGAAAAATACTAATGACTGCATCGATATTAACCAAGTGACTGCTGACTCTTTAATAACATTAGCCGACTCAGAACTGATTTCAGCAATTACCAGTGTGCATATATGTTCGACTGCGGGCAAATATTCTAATAAGACTTCAAAAACAGAGTCGTTATGCGTTAAGGGAATATCACCCGACAGCGAAAACAGTTGAGATTTAGCCAACCTCAACTCCCCTAATCGCCACCATGCAAACAGGCTATCTAGTGGTAGCGGTATAAAGTAGTGATTCATGTTTATTCCGATTGTTTTTAAAAAACAAAGTCATCATTTTCATCATGAACAATTTGATTAACGCCAGGATCGTCAACTTTAACCACAGAAAACTCTGGGATTAGCCTGATAAAATCATGTGGTTGGCCATAATAGCTAAGGAACAAGTCTTTACGTGCGCGAGTCAATGCCACAAAAAATAAACGCTTTGAAATCGCAAGGCTCCCCCACAGTTTCATATCCTCAGTTAATTCCGGTAAAAAGACAGTGTTAAAGTCCAAGCCTTTGGCACTGTGATAAGTCATCACGGTAATCAAATTGTCGTCGTATATTTTTTGTAAAGAGCCGTAACCATTACCCAAATAACAGGCAGGGATTTTTTGCCGTTGGCAATAACTATTTAAAGCCCCATAATCCGGCTTGTTATAACGGTTATGCACCAGAGACCAAGGATTTAGACTTTCCAGTAAGAAAACTGCGGAGAAAAAATTGAGTACCTTTTCCTGATTAGGCAGAATAATGACCGTATTTTCCCCAGCATTAGCCAGCTGCTTCGCTTTATGCCACACATAGTCGACTTCTTTTAATTTTGAAGAAAATTGCGCCATTTGTACCGAGGTATCATTCTGTTTTTTATCGACTTCATAAGCACGATACTGCTCAGGAAAATCAACGAAATAACTGGCAATAGCATGGATGGACTTGGTATTACGATAAATGGTTGGCAACATCGGTTCTTGCATATTTCCCAAGCCTTTAATTTCCGCTAGTTCACATTTATTTGCATAAATCGATTGATAAAAATCACCAGCGAGCAACAAACGCTTACCTGATTGTTTTATCAAATTTAAAATATCAGAGTCACTATCCTGTATTTCATCAATGATGATTAAATCATATTGAACAATAGACCTCATTTTAAATGCCTCCATTGTGTAGATATGTACACGATTAGCTAAATCTGGTCTAATGCCTGTTTTATAAAGCTCAATCAAAGCATTAGTAAACGAAACTAAAGCTAAAACAGATTTTGGGTGACTATCCAAAAAATCTTGCAATATATGAATCAAAATGACTGATTTACCACAGCCCGCAGGTCCATGAATAAACAAGTTTCCAGTCTCCGCTACTGCTGCCATCACTGTATTACGCTGCGTTTCATCCAGTTGTTCTTTAGCAATCATCCATCCCATTTTTTACTCCTGTTATAACTGTTCTAATTGAATACGCACAGACTGCAGCAAATTAGCTTCATCGTAAGCTTTATTACCTCGTTTACGTTTATCGCGTTCTTGTATCGCTTTTTCTAAGGCATCGGCGGCATCTAATTGTCTGGCACACAAAATTAGACGGTTTAAATAACTATCGCTAATAACCCCTGAGTTCAAATCATCTAAGAACAGCTTCAAGGCTTTTTTCAGCATAATCTCACCTTGAGGATCGTCTTTATCCAGCAGATAGCTGCCATAACCTTGCAAAATACAGGCATCACTATCATTCATAGCCAAACCCTCCAGCATTAATTGACAGTAGCGCTCTTCATTACTGATTTTATAGTCTAAAGCCAGGTTATAAGCTGTTGTGGAGCTTTTATCTTTGACATAGGCTTGTTCAGCCCAATGTTGGGATTGTTTCTTTTTACCCGCCATTGCATAGTGGTAACACAGTGAGGTTAATGCCTGTCTGTCCGGCTGTAGCTGTTGAACATTTTCTAATAGCTCTGCCGCTTTTAAATGCTGCCCTGCATTGGCATAGGCTGTAATCAATTCATTAAGTACAGCGATCGTTGGGCGACCATTATTATTCAGAGCCGAAATGTTGGCTTTTTTAAACTTGTCTAAAACGATGCTTTCTTTTGGAGATAATTTATGATTAGCAAAAGGATTTAAATATTCAACAGTGGCTGTCATGCCGTCAATATTGACTTGTACGCTGATCAATTTATTTTCGGTCACCTGCACATTAAGCTGCACCGAGGTATTGATTGGAAAGCCTTTTCCTTGCTGTTCCGTAACTCGAATCACATGCAGTAATTTGTCATTAGTGGAAATAAAAATAGGGATTTCTATTAGTTTTTGTTGATCGGTACCGACCCGTAAGGGTTCAAACAACACTGACTGACTAGGAATCTGGGTATTAGCCGGCACTAATACCTTAACGCCCTCTTGCGTCATATAGAGCAATGGTTCACTGGTAATTGGCTGAATAATGTCAAAATCCATACCTTGAATTAACCGGGAATAAATCGCAGCGCCACAAGACACATGCGATTGTAAATCCTGTGGCACTTCAATTTCTAATTCAGGAAATTGGTTGCTGAGTGCATCAATTACATAAGGGTTTTGCGCACTCCCGCCAATCATTAACTGTAAATCAATCTGATCCATAGTTAAGTCAGCTTTATTTAAAGCGGAATTGATCGGAGAAAATATGCTGACAATATTACCATCTTCCGAACACATATCTTGACTTGAAAATGGGTCTAAAAAAGGCCGCATGAGTTCAGAAAAGGCCGCGTAAGATAGGTAAAACTCACCTAGTTTCAGTGTCATTTTAGGCGTTTTTATCTCTGAATTTGCTGTAATCCTGACGGTTTTATCACTAAAAGCGAGATCAGACAGGCGATTGCCTAGCATCTGCACCCTAACATTTTTGCAAATATTAATTTTCAGTTGCTCGGCGATACCCATTAAACGCGGCAAAATACGCTTATCTATGTCCACCTTTTTTAGGGCATCCTCATCTAGCTGATTGTGCGCGAAAACCTGGGGTAGCAATATCTGGCGTGCAATCGCCCTATCAATATCATTTCCACCTAGCGGCAAGAAGTTAGAAATAGAAAGATTTTTGGTTGTAAAGGACGAACCCTTGTTTTCCAAGGCTAACAGGGAAATATCACAAGTACCCGCACCAAAATCAAAAACCAAAATATGTAAGGGTGAATTATCAGGAATCTGATAATGCTTGAAGCTGTTATGGTTATATTCTACTAAATAATTAATGAATGCGGCATTGGGCTCATCGATAAAGACATGGCGATCATTAGATAAGCCTATTTCATGTAACACATCTAGTAGCTCACGGCGCTGATTAGCTTCAAATGCAGCCGGAATGCTCACCGCGTAACGAATAATGGTTGACAAACCGTTCTCTTCAACAAAGGCTTCAATGCCTTGCCTGACAAAATTGAAAAATACCAATGCCGCATCGCGAGGTGACTCAATAGTGGCTAACGGATGCCCGGCACAAAGTTGTGAATTGAAATACTTGGGTCCTAAATCAGCTCCCAACTCCATTTTGAACGAATGCCATAAGTTGACACCTTCCGTGAGTTTATATTTCAGTTCATAAGCACCTTTGCCAATCAGCAACTGGTTGTTCACCCACGCAATTACTGAGGGCAATAAATGATGTGTCTGTAATCGGCCATCAGCTAAAGTCTGTTTAAAGGGAATGGCTACGGTTTTAATTTGTTTACTTCCGTCCATGGTACAAATACTAGCCACGGTCGTCGATGTCCCGAAATCAATACCGACATAGGTTTCATTGAGCGCTAATTGCTGTTTCTCTTGCGGAATTAAGTTATAGATAGATAACTGGTTACTCATGCTGATTCCTGTTCTTGTTTTTATTCGGGAACTAAGGTCAATCCTTCGCCAAAAGTAAGGCCGCCCTGACGTGAGTTCTGCCGATCTTGAAAAATAATCGTTATTGAAAGCGCCTGTCTACTTCAAAAATCTAGGGGATCATCAAATGGCGGTGGTTCATGGCCAGATGTTTTAGCCGCATGATTATCCGCCGCCGGTTTCGGCTTGCGCTTCTTGATGTCGTACAGGCTCAACGATTGATTAGCCGTGATAGAAAGCCCGTGCTTAAGCTCATTCGTGTTTTTGTCCTGCCATTCTGTTTGCTTCAAACTACCCACTACGCACAGTGAATCACCTTTTTTAAGCAAATTAATTTTATCAACCACGGCTTCATCAAAGCCAATGCCTGACATAACCTGCGTATCGGCTTCGCCGTGGCTTGATACGGACATTAAAAACTGAACGTATGGGTTGCCGTTTGAGCTTGTCTTTACTTGAGGGTCGCGGATTAATTTCCCGCTGATTAATGCGTCAATCATAAATATTACTCATTGCAGTTCAGTGAAGCAACTCTAGCATGTAATTCGTTACTTACATAACCGATTAAAAGGATTAGCCTAATAGTTGGCAATTAGCGCGACTGTTGCCCGCAGCGGCAATGTTGGCTAACAGTAACAGGGATTAAGGTGCAGTGGAACAAATAACCGGGTTAGCGGCTAAAGTAAGCATATTTGAGGGTTAATAAGGTGTGCTCAATTTGGCCAACTGTAAACCAGCCAATGATGAAAAATGCAATGTAAGTGGCCACCCGCTAATTGGCTATATCGGTTTTCCGTTCTTATGGGAAGTATAGAGACCTTCGTTGATTTAGCGACATAGACCTCCAGTCAATAAAGACTGACTCTTAGCACGCTAACTGCCTTTAAAAATAAATAAAAAGTGAGATAAACCATACCACTTTGTTAATCATAAATCTGCAAATATAAGAATTATTTTAATCACCCAATAGTAGATGTGGTAAAGTCTTTTTTGTAGCGACTTTAGATCCGGTTTGTAGGATAAGTCGAATATCTTGTTTTACTGTTTTACTGTTCCTCAGACCTCGTATAGAGACCTTCGGTGATTAAGCAACATAGGGCCACTCACCAATTAAGTCAGCCTTTAGTGCATTCGCTTATTATATTGTTTAATCAGTTCCTGGCTCTATAGTATTAACGAATTCTGTCAAAATTACCGCTATCTTTAAACCCACCAGATTTAGAAAAAATGGCCAATTACACAAGTTATTCAGGGGAAATTGTTGCTCAGCTAGTTGACTATCGATCAAGAGGGGGTGATGAGGCATCACAACACCGCCCGTCAACTGACTCAGTTAGGATGGATCAACATGAGGCTGAACTTCATTCATCCGCAGATAAGTGGCTAGCAAGTGAGCAATATTTGTTTGATGAGAAACTAACAGGCGCAATTCGATCCGTAGCCGATATACGCCATAAGGCTATCGAATTGCAAAGCAAAGTAGATCAACTATTATCAGATAGTTCTCTTTTTGTCACCATCGAAGCAGATATGGCAGGAGAGCGTAACGCGATAATTGTAGGTACAGAGAAACGAATGCGAGCACAGGTCGATTGGCGTAGCTTTCGTCAGAAAAACAACATCACCACAGAGAAGGCGAACTACCCTGAAAGTCGTATTTTTCATTTAGCAATAATAGTTTTTCTCACTTTTGTTGAAACAATTATTAATGCCTTTTTCTATGAAAATACTCACGGGCTTTTTGGTGGTTTCATGGTGGCGCTAGGGGTTGCATTCGTTAACATGGTTGGTGCGTTGGGTTTAGGTTATGGTTTCCGGTATAAAAACTTAGCTGCAATAGATAGTAAAATTATGGGTTGGGTATGTGTTGTAATATTTATTCTTTTGTCTGTCTACTGCAATGCGCTTTTTTCTGCGTACCGAGCAGAATATCAATTACTTGTGGATCCAACGGATCTTTTACAAATGCGTCATGGATTTACTCAGGCTGCGAGTGAGGCAAAAAAGGTATTCTTTTTCGATATGCATTTTGCTGAACTTACAAGTTTTGTTTTATTTGCGTTCGGAATTGTCCTTAGTGGTTTTGCGTTTTATAAAGGTTATACATTCGACGACAAGTACCCAGGACACGGGGCGCTTGATCGAGCAGTAAATGAGGTTCAACAGAACGAAATAGAGCAACAAGATTTATTGCGCCATAAAATAAAGGAATATCTACATAAGCGCAGAGCCGAAATACAGGCGGCTATCCACGAGCCAGCTCAGCTAATAAGTCTTTCAGCACGTTGCATAGTGGACCTGCATTCAGTGCAGTCCACACTTGCTATTCAAGCCCAATCAATACAGCGTGAATATGCAATGGTATTGGAAGCTTACCGCAATGCAAATTTATCAATTAGGGCAACTGATCCACCAGAGTACTTTAAAGATATTCCTAACGTCGCTTCTAGAGTTGATTCTTCTGCCGCTTATAAATGTATTGATGATCTTGAGAAACTCCAGGAAGAACTGAAGGTTTTTCGTGATAGATATCAGGAGCAGATGAACTCGAAACTTCAAGCTATGCATGGTGATACTGCAAATATCCTTCATCATACTCTTGCTGCCTTTTTAAAGGAAACTGAAGCAGCAGCTAAAGACATCATTGATCGCGATATACATGTTATACATCGTAAAGTTTTAAGGAAACCGAATGCTTAGTTCAAAAGACAAGCAAGGTTTGTGGGTTATTGTAACAGTTGTTATTTTACTAATCATAGTCTTAGTGGTGAAAGGAAATTTAGATAACAAGCCAAAACCTGGCCTTAACAACTGCACTGGCGACGTTACAGCCAACACTGTTGTAGTGCTAGATTACAGTCAACAAATCACTAATCAGACGAGAGAGGAGATTACCGCCCGTGCTATGATGCATATTCACGGCAAAGTTAAAATAAATGAGCTGGTGAGTGTGTTTACTATTTCTGAATTCTCGAAAAAGTCACTACAGCCTCTCGTATCTCTTTGTAGACCACCAGAAGATGGCAACAGGGCTATTGAGAACGTACAGCAAATCCGTAAATTTTTTCAGAAGAATTTTGAAATACCTCTTCGGGAAGCCTTGTCAGGTACACCTGGGGAATCCAAAGAATCACCAATTGCTCAAGTAATTACAGATATTTCACTCAGTCAATATCTTCGTGGTAAGTCTAATACACTTATCATTTTTTCAGATATGCTTGAAAATACTTCCAAGTTTTCCTTGTATAAGTGTGACTCACAGGCCAATGTAATTGCCCAGTATCGAGAATCAAGGCGAGGAGCATTAGAACGCCCTGAACTTAAGAATACAAGTGTGAGCCTCAACATCATTCCACGTCTTGATCTTACAAAAGGGTCTCTCATCTGCCGCGATAAACTTTGGACATGGTTTTTTGGTAATAACGAAGGCCCACAAGCAGGAGTGTCTCTTGATTATCTCCCAGGCGGGGTATCTATGGGCTCAACAGTATCAGGATTAAAAAAATGACGAAAAGCTACTTTCAGGCGATGTTTATCTGTTTCCTTATCTCTTTTCTAGTTCTGGGGGGAGCAACATATTTAAAGCTTCCTCCTTGGGTCGCGATGCTTGGTGGTGTTGTACCACTTTCTTACTACCATATATTTTATTTGCGTTCTCGTGCAAAAGGTGGTTTGAGCCAATCTGCTATTGACAGCGTTTATTATTTCGGTTTTCTAGTAACTGTGGCCGCATTAGGTATAAGCGCCATATCTATTGCAGTTGGCGGGGCAGCAGGGAATATTAATACAATAGTGTATCAATTCGGTGTGGGGCTCTTCGCTACTGGCTATGCCATTATTGCGAGAATGGACTTAAGCAGCATGTCAATGATCGATGATACTGTTAGTCCAGAAGCGATTATGGCTCGTTACATTAAGAGCTCCATGGAGTTTGTAACTAATGTTGAAATGGCTTCTTCACGATTTGCTGAGTTCTCAAAGACTATTATGGCTAAAACATCGGATGTTACTGAGGCTACGCGAATCGCGTCGGAAAAATCGATGTTTGATGTCGCTAAGGTGTTCGAAAACGAAATGAAAACCACATTGGCTATGGCCCGAGATGGATTGACTGAGATCAGAGGACTCGTTGCGGAAACATCGTTTGTTGTCGAGCGTGAAGTACTTACAAATAGTATAAAAGCTACAGTAGAAATGACTACCCAACTGAATCAAGCACTTGACGAGTTAACGTCGAGATCCCGCGAAGGAGCTCAAGCTACATTACAATCTACCTTAGCTTCGGAAAACTTAGATATTACGCTTCGTAAATTCTCATCGCAAATTGATAATTTGGTAGGCCAAGATGGAATGCTAACTAAATCAGCAGAATCGCTCCTTACCTCAAGTGACACTGTTGCTATGTGTAATGTTTCAATGAGTACGGCAGTTGTAAGCTTGAACGACATAGCTATCCTCGTTAAGGATACCGGCCCCACTTTCAAACACATGCGAACTTTGACTAAGAAAGCTGGTGAACAGCTAGATGCACTAGCTAGCGCTTCTGAGAAGCTCGACACTGCACTTGCAAAATTTACTGGCGCAGCATTAGCCTCGGATACATTAGCGGTCGGAATTAATAAGGTAACTGCAGCCCTATCTCCCTTATCAATAAACGCAGAAATATTTACAGTTCAACTAGAAAGAGCTAGTAATGTATCTGAAAGATTTGAACAACAATTGTCAACTTTACCGACACAAACAGCAGTGCTTGACGATATGGGAAAAGAAATGGCGGTGTCCTTGAAACAGATTTCTGACGCCGTAGGAAGTGCCGCAATTCATGCACAGCAGCTTTCCGCAAGCACGGCTGAATCTTCTAAAACGATTGAATGTGTCAAAGAGTTATTTGCTGGTACGGAAAATCTTCAGACTTCAATATTTAGCCTACAGAAACTATTTAACGATCTATCAAATTCGGTCTTGGTGACTCAAGAGGCCCTTTCCGAATCATCTAACGGCATCAAATCATCTATTGCGGGATCGACGGAGGCTTTGGAAGCTGATGTTAAGCGATCTACTCATGCAGTATCACTTTTGACGGATAGCCTTATACAGGTTGCTCAAACCATCATTGACCGTACTAAGCAGCCAGAGGTAGTTAATGAAGCGGTCTGATGACGTCTTTTTCTTCACATTAATTGATTTCCTTGTACAGGTTTTTTTCTTTGGTTTACTTCTCTATGTCCTATCCCAAGCAGCCCAGATCCAAGCAGAAAATGCTCGTCATGAAGAAGAAGCTAAAATTCAGAAGCTTATGAATGCGACTGGCGTATCGAATCTGGCTGAGTTAACTGACGAACTTAGTAAGCTAGCTCCTATTAAAGAATTAAAGGGAGTTTCAGATTTCATCAATAAAGCAGGAGGTTTAGACGAAGCCAAGCGAATGCACAAAGTGCTTGAAGATGCTGGTGGTGCAGAGATCATCACTATGCGACTTGCAAAGTTGCGTAAACTAGAAGAGGGGTCAGGAAAACCCCCTTGTCTTTTCAACGTCATCGGTGATAAGAAAGTAAATAAAACATTGGCAGTAGTAGTGGCCACTGATACAAAAATTTCATTCCAAAGTAGCAATTCCGACTTGGAAGAAGTGCTTCGGCTTCTTGGATATAGCTACGATTCAGTCAAGGAATTGTCTCTGCATGAGTTCCAAAAAACCTTTGCGCCTCTCTTGCAGAAAAGTCCTGATTGTCGATACACCTTGCGTTTCATTGAGAATACCCACCTTGTTTATGCAAGAGATTCTGCAAGATTCGCCTTTTATCTAAATATTGTGAGTCACTAATATGAGTTCTAATAACAATTTTCAGATCCAGAGACTAACAATCAAGCTTGAGGAGATGGTGTCGCATGTCGATAATATTTGGATGGAGAAAATTGCTTTCAGCAAGACAAGAGATTCTCAAGGCTCCATTCTGATCAAAAGAACTTCGCAATTACCTCGTCATGGGACTAAATCCCTATTTATACGCATAGCGCAATTTATAAGAGGGGAATGAATGTCTATAACGATCGGGTTCTGCTTTAATGATATAGCGATGGAACTGATGTCCTCACCGCTGACAAAAGGGGTTTGAAGTCTATAGTCGACCCCAAATCCGGACAGTCGATTAACCCCCTGCGTCACAATAGTTGTCGCCTCAAATTTTAAGAAAAAAATAAAATTTG
>JBAXTQ010000105.1:0-12353 GCA_037130115.1 Methylococcaceae bacterium | reverse complement strand
ACTGGAAGCTGGAGCTTCCAGGTCTGCATTCCCAAGCTGGAGCTTGGGAACGAGTCAATTCAGGCATAAAAAAACCGCATGTTAGCGATCTGATTATTTCATTGTGTCATGTAAAAATATTTTTATTTATACCGTTCCCAGGTAAAGCCGACCTGTTTCAGGATTAAAAATATTTGTCTTTCAACTTAATTAGGTAACTTGCAATAAAAACACCACCGACTTAATGATCCCTACAACGCTGTGTACGAAGCATGTGGAGGCTATAAAGTGGAAGATTATTTATTGCTAGCTGCCTAAAGTCCGGAGTACAAACCTAGGTTTGCACTCCAAGTTGGGGGCTTATTTATTGCGAGTTGCCTTAATACCTAATAGCCATCTGGTTTATTTCTGCCCTTGCCAGTAGCCTGTCATATTTTATGCGTTGGTTTCTTTGCGCCAACTTTAAGCCCATTCCGCACACAAATTCTCTGCCTGTTCGAGCACCAGTTGCACCGCTTCTTCCTGTTTTTCCGGTGGGTATTTGTATTTGCGCAATATCCGTTTCACCATCAAGCGTAAACTCGCACGGACACTTTCACGTACTGACCAGTCTACGCGGGTACTTTTACGTAAACTCTCGGCCAGTTCATGGGCGATTTTCTTGAGGGTTTCATCACCCAGTTCACGTACTGACTCTTCATTATTTGCCAGCGCATCATAAAAAGCCAGTTCGTCACTGTTGAGGCCCAAATCGGCACCTCGGCTCACCGCTTCCTTAAATTTTTTCGCCATCTGAATCAGCTCTTCCATGACCTGAGCGGTTTCGATGGAGCGATTCTGATAGCGCTTGATGACGTTGGCAAGCAGTTCCGAAAACTTGTTTTGCTGTACGACATTACTGGCAAAGCGGCTTTTAATTTCACCTTCCAGCAAACGCTCCAGTAATTCCACAGCAAGATTGCGTTCCGGCAGGTTTCGCACGTCATTTAAAAAATCTTCATCCAGGATGCCGATATTGGGTTTCTCCAGACCGACGGCGTTAAAAATATCCACCACTTCTTCAGAGACGACCGCCGAGCCGATGATTTGCCGTATGGCCAGTTCACGCTCTTCATTGGTTTTCTTTTTGCTGCTGATTTCTTTCTTGGTCAGCAATACTTTAACCGCCTGAAAGAAAGCCACTTCTTCACGCACGGCCTTAGCTTCATCCAGCGTACAACAAAGCGTAAACGCTTTGGACATGGCCAGTGCCGTGTCACAAAAACGCTTTTTACCTTCCTTGATACCAAGTACATGGTTTGCTGTCTTTGCCAGTGTTTTATGGCCGCCGGTTAAAAAGCTGCTGTAATCAAAGCCGTACAACAGAGCTTGCAGAATATCGAGTTTTTCGGCCAATACGGCGTAGGCTTCATGCGCGTCAACAGTCGGGCGTCCGCGTCCTTTACTCGCGGTGTATTCCTTCAAGGCTTGTTTTAAATCGC
Organism: Methylococcaceae bacterium; assembly: GCA_037130115.1. Lineage (GTDB taxonomy): Bacteria > Pseudomonadota > Gammaproteobacteria > Methylococcales > Methylomonadaceae > Methylobacter_C. The sequence goes on along the minus strand of JBAXTQ010000105.1, from coordinate 10,893 downwards.
TGGCGATGCCGATGTAATCAACCACCAAACCGCCTTGTTTGTCACGAAATACCCGGTTAACCCTCGCAATCGCTTGCATCAAGTTATGGCCTTTCATGGGCTTGTCGATGTACATGGTATGCACGCAAGGCGCATCAAAGCCGGTCAGCCACATGTCACGTACAATCACCAGACGCATCGGATCTTCGGGATCTTTAAAGCGTTTTTCCAGACGTTTTTTGACTTGTTTGGAATAAATATGGGGTCGCAATAACGGTTTGTCACTGGCAGAGCCGGTCATCACTACTTTGATCACGCCTTTTTCCGGGTCGTCATCATGCCATTCCGGTCGCAGGGCAATAATGGCGTTATACAGATGCACGGAAATGTCGCGGCTCATGGCGACAATCATGGCTTTGCCGGTTTGTGCCTTGCTGCGTTCTTCAAAATGGGCAACCAGATCGGCGGCTACCTGTTGAATGCGGGGTTCCGCACCGACAATACTTTCCAGTGCCGCCCATCGGCTCTTTAGTTTGGCTTGCTGATCATCTTCCTCATCTTCTGCCAGTTCATCCACTTCGGCATCAATATCCGGTAACGATTCTGCCTTCAAGCCCAGTTTAGCCAAGCGTGATTCAAAATAAATCGGCACTGTCGCGCCATCATCACGGGCTTGTTGCATATCATAAATATGAATATACTCGCCGAATACGGCGCGGGTATCACGGTCTTCGGCCGATACCGGCGTTCCGGTAAAAGCAACGAAGGTGGCGTTCGGTAAGGCATCACGCAAATGCTGCGCGTAACCTACCTGATAATAGGCAGACACATCCGCAATGGCATTTTGTTGCAGCGGCAGGTTAATACTTAAATGACTGTGGAGTGCTTTTCTGGTTTTTAATTTGGCTTCAAAACCATACTGAGTGCGATGCGCTTCATCGGCTATCACCACAATATTATGACGATCCGACAACATTGGGTAGTGGTCTTCATCGGCTCCGGGCATAAACTTCTGGATAGTGGCAAACACGATGCCGCCGGAAGGCCGATTGGCCAACTTGGCTCGTAAATCCTGACGGGTTTCGCCTTGCACCGGTTGCTCACGCAATAAATCCTGCGCCAGCGAGAACACGCCAAACAATTGTCCATCCAGATCATTGCGGTCGGTAATTACCACGATAGTCGGATTCTCCATGGCAACTTCACGCATCACGCGGGCAGCAAAGCAGGTCATGGTGATACTCTTGCCGGAACCTTGCGTATGCCAGACCACGCCGCCTTTGTGACTGCCGCCGGGACGCGATGCCGTGACCACTTGGATAATAGCCGAACGCACCGCATGAAACTGGTGATAACCGGCAATCTTCTTTACCAAGGTGCCGTCCTCTTCAAACAGTACAAAGAAGCGCAGAAAATCCAGTAAATACTCAGGTGCCAAAACCCCACGCACCAAAGTTTCCAGCTCATTAAACTGGCCCAAGGGATCAAGCGTCACGCCATCAATCGTGCGCCAAGCCATAAAACGCTCGGTGTCGGCAGAAAGCGAACCCATCAGTGCTTCCGTGCCATCCGAAATCACCAGCACTTCGTTATACTGGAATACATCGGGGATTTGTTCTTTGTAAGTATCAATCTGGTCGTAAGCCTTCCAGATATCCGCACTTTCATCAGCGGGGTTCTTCAGTTCCAGCAACACCAGCGGCAGACCGTTAACAAACAGAATAATGTCAGGGCGACGGGTATATTTTGGGCCTTTGATGGAAAACTGATTAATCGCCAGCCATTCATTGCTCCCTTCTCCCGTCGGGAGAAGGTGGCCCACAGGGTCGGATGAGGGGCTATCCCAATCAATCAGGCGGACAAAATCGCCTCGGGTTTCACCGTCTTTTTGGTATTGAACCGGTACGCCATTCACCAGCAAACGATGAAAATGGCGATTGGCCGCCAATAAAACCGGTGTGTCCAGATTTAAAACCTGCTGCAAGGCATCTTCACGGGCGACCAATGGCACCAAGGGATTGAGCCGGTTGATGGCATTACGCAAGCGTTCGACCAACACTACTTGGATATAATTACTGCGCTCCGGTGTATTGCCATCCATTGAAATATCAGGGCCATAAATGGCTGTGTAACCCACATCGGTAAGCCAGCTTAGGGTTTCTTGTTCCAGTTGGTCTTCGGTCATGCTTTATGTCCTGCATTAATCATCAAGATCTTGTTAAGTGCAATGTTGACGTAATAGTTTCCCCTACCCATTTTTTGCTTTTGCACAAAACCGCCTGCTGTCAGCGCATCCAGATACTTGGTGGCGGTAATTCGGGATACTTGCAAATCACGCTGCACAAACTCAACTTTTGTATAGGGGTGGGTAAATAGATTATTAATCAAATCCTGACTATAAAACTTATAGTCAGCACGGATGCGGTGCTTGTAATCAAGAACTGCCGTCTTGATTGCCTCGATGGTGGCAATAGCCTGTACAGCGGTTTGCTCAACGGCATCCAGCATATACAGCACCCAGTCCTCCCAGCGATCTTGTTCACGTACGGTTTGCAATAAATGATAATAATCTGCTTTGGTGCGCACAATATGGCTACTGAGGTACAGTACAGGAATATTCAGCAAACTTTCCTTGACTAAATAGAGCACATTCAGAATACGACCTGTGCGCCCGTTGCCATCGTAAAATGGATGTATGCTTTCAAATTGGTGATGAATCAACGCCATCTTGATCAAAGGATCAACGGCGTAAAGTTCCGCATCATTGATAAAGCGTTCCAAGTCACTCATCAAGGCGACAATCTCTTCGGGCTCCTGAGGGGGTGTGTAAATGGTCTGGCCACGACTATCTTTTAAGGCAGTGCCCGGTAACTTCCGAAAGCCCGCATTATTACGCTCCAGTTCGGCTTGAATCTGAATAATATGGTTCGCGGTAAGCAGACCACTACGCTTGACTTGCTCAAAACCCACGAGCAATGCCTGTCGATAGCGCAGTACCTCTTTTGCCGCCGGATTAGCAAAGGCCTCAGGCAACACATCGTCTTTAAACAATTCATCATGTGTGGTGATGATGTTCTCAATCTCCGAGCTGTCTTTAGCCTCTTGCAAACCCAAGGTGTTGATCAGAATACCTTGATTTGGAATAGACCCTGCAATACCTTTTAACTCAGCCAGACGGCGACTGCTGATTGCCAGTTTTTTAAGAATTGCAGGCGTTTCAAAACGCGCTACGTCCAGTTGCTCAAGCGGAGTTATCTGATGCATCAATAGTGCCTTGGCTGTAACAGTTATAGTAAATGCTGTTTTTTTAGTTATATTAACTCAACCGTGTATAGAAAATGCGATTTTTTATACACGCCAGTTTTGATGTGTATAGAAAAGCGGTTTTTTGATGCTTATTACAGTGACGGGGAATTTTAATCAAGACTTCCACTAGCGCCAGACATATAGATGCCTTCGTTAATTAAGCCACATTATTCCCTGTAGGGCTTGCCGTGTGCGCCTTAGCTTCCTAAATATAATTGCTGCGCTCCGGCATGTTACCATCCACCGCAATGTCAGGGCCATATATAGAGGTATAACCGACCTCGACCAACCAGCTCAGGGTTTCTTGTTCCAGTTTGTCTACGATCCTTCGCTTACTTTCCAATAGCCGCCGTTGGCCGGCCCGATACGCGACAGACGATTTTCAGCTTGCAGCTTTTTGAGGTTACGTTCAATGGAACGCTCGGTTACCCCGATTAAAAGTGCCAATTCAGGGATCGTAATCAAGACATTTTCTCGAATCAATGCCAGAATTTTCCCCGACGTTTTCCCCGACGTTTTCCCCGACGTTTTTCCCGACACTTTCCCCGACGTTTCGGCTGCAAAATGCAAGTATCAGTGGTGTGATGGTGTAGGGCCATTGATAAAAAAGCAGCCCCATCAGACACTGAAAACGACATTTGCGATTAAATGAGGTATAACCGACATCCGCCAGCCAGTTCAGGGTTTCTTGTTCGAGTTGGCCTTCAGTCATAGGCCATTTATCATCATTGTTATAGTCTTTCAGAAATTAAACTTCTACTACAGGACAATTTAACTCACACGGATAACATCCCTCAAAGGGATGGTATCCGTTAGCATCGAAATTATTTATCTGAAAATCTATAATTCAAATTTTCCAACTGAGACAACCAATAATCGAAACGGGGGCATTGTTCACGAATAGCCGTTAAGCCTGACAATTCGATAATTTCTGGGCCATGTAACTTTTTGTCATATCCGGGAAATAACTTCTTCATTCGATGAGATGGGCTTGTTTCTATACTATCGTTTATTAATTCCGGTGAACCACAACTCTTTACTGCCCCTTGCATCTGACTAAGCTGTATGGATGAACCTTGTAACCATTCCACCGACTTATCCGGCACTGCAAACAACAAGGCTTCAAATTCATATCGTTGCAGATAAGGAATCAAACGATTGCGATCTTGACTGTTAACCAAATTACCAATTGCCGTTTCTAATTGATCAATACTGAGTTGGTTTCGACCTTTGAAGCCATAATAATCATATAAGGTACTAACAACATCAAACGAACCCAATAAAGCCGGCAATATGCTGCGAATCTTATCCAAACTTACATTACCACGAAGATCAATTGGTGTCACAAAACATTCAAACCTCAACAAATGGGGGCGCAAAACACGACTAACAAATTCTCTTTCAGTTGAGCCTTCAACACTAATTCCTAAGCGAATCATTCTGGCGTTCCACCCAGTACGTTCATTTCCCAGACATCACCTAATTTATATTGCTGCAACCAATGGGTTACTTCCGACTCTTCCAGTCGTCGAAATATTGAAGCATTATTAACTTGATCGACAATAACCATATCCTGCCAACCAAATTGATTGGCTAATGTGACCGATTGTGTCGAAACAATGATCTGAGTTTTTTCGCTCGCTGAGCGCATTAAACTAGCGAGTAATTGCATAGCAAAAGGATGTAAACCTAATTCTGGCTCATCCAACAAAATGATTGAGGGTAGCTGTGGTTGAAGTAATAAAGTAGCGAGACAGATAAAGCGTAAAGTACCATCCGACAACAGAGTGGCATCAAAATAATCGTCGCTGTTTTTATGCTTCCAGCGCAAGCGAATCAGGTCATTCGCCTCCGGCTGAAAAATAAAATCATGAAAAAACGGCGCGACACGCTGGATAGTCCTTACAATCCTTATATAAGCGGGGCTTTCACGGATACCATATAAGAAAGCTGCCAAATTTTCAGCTTGCGGCAGCAAGCGATTATTCGCATTGATACTATAAGTGGTTTTAACTTTTGCGGTATCGCTGGTATCATGAAAATGATAAACCTTCCAATCCTGTAAATATCCAGCAACATGTTCTTTAACACTACGGGAACCAGGCTCTGGCAATGCAGATTCAAATGCTCCAGCCGAGGCCAATGAATATTGTTTAGTCCCTCCCTCATACATAATTTCCGAAGCATGAAAAAAAGCATATTCCTTTGCAAAAACTAATGTATCGGTAGTGGTAGGCACTAATACTGCTTGATAACTATTTGGGCTAAAGTGCAAATCAATTTCGAGTTTTTCTGTGGTCTTACGGCCAAAAAACAAAGTGCGATCAGCGCCATTAAGCTGGGTGCTTATATGCAATTGCAGTTCTTTATTCAACAGTTTATTCATGAATTTAAAAAAACTGATAAAGTTTGATTTACCAGCGCCATTTGAGCCAATCAAGATATTAAGGGGTGACAGAACCAAATCCATTGATTCAATTGAACGATAACCCTTGATTTTAATGCGCTGTAGCCGACCAGTGATATTCATAATTAATTTACATTTCCATAAGAGATTTCTATCTTAGCCGATATGGCAATATTATTAAGACACTTTAACGTGTTGTTCTCGATAGCCAGCGATGCCTGGATCGTGCGAATACGATTGTTGCGCCGTAACTGCGGCGACAACTTGTTATCACCAGCGATTTCCCGGCGGGTTAACAGCTCGACAATATCAGCGACCTGTTGCAGTATTTGTGGTGTGATCGTGTAGGGTGGCTGGTAGCTCATGCACTGATTTCTTCGACGAGTGATTCCGTTTCGGGCAAACGAAGTTGACCGGAGATTAGGCGAGGGAGCAGGGTGTCGCGAAGGATAGCTAGGGTTTTTGCGGTTTCATGATTTCCAGCAATGCTCTTTTGAATCACGTCAACAACTTCGGTAAATGCTGAAGCCACCGCATCGTCTGGCAGTGTAACTAAGTAACGCCCTAGTACATCATTTTGTATGCGCTGGCGACCACTGGTGCCAGACATGCTCTGAATAGCGTATTCTCTAAATACGGGATGGCGGCACAGCAAATAGCCGAAGTATTCCGACATAGGTGCTTTAGGTCGCAGCACCAAAAACTCTGTTGAACCCCAGCCGACTTGGTCATCATAAAGGAAATCAACAAAAGCAGACTTTCCGTTCTCCAAACACGGTGTGATCCGTGCCAGCAATGTATCACCATTACGAAACTTTGCTCCAGAACCCATTTCACGTTGGATTGGAGTTTCTACGCAATGGCCGCTGGTAGCTAACTTTGCCATCTCCAGATAGGGTGCAATCGTTCCTTTCTTTAGTGTACGTTTTGGATTAATCTCGAACGCATCGGCAAAAGTTGTAACCCTCCACCCACTCGGCACCAAGCCCAGTTCTGATTCTTGGAAGCTGTCGGGAAATAGTGCGGCTATTTTTGATGGCAGGACAGCTCCCTCTCCCTTTGGGAGAGGGTTGGGGTGAGGGAGTGAGTTTTGCAGGGTCTCATTCTCTGCCCCCTCACACCCAGCCCCTCTCCCAGAGGGAGAGGGGAGCAAAGTAGCATTGGCGTGTACGGGATCGAAATCCACAAACCAGGATTTAAACAAAGCTTGGGCAATGGCTTCGAGAGTGGTGTTGGTTTCGCGTAGTAGTTCAATTCGGTCGTCAAGAGACCCAAGAACCACAGCAACGTCATCTTGAAGAAACTTCGGTAGTAATGGTACTTGTAATTTGACTAGATCACTTCCTCGAATTCCAGAAGCGCCCGCACCTTGCTCAACAATTGTTTCCATTGCAGTCCGTCCAATCGGCGAACGAAAGTAATAGAAATAAAATAGCGGATTACTGACAGATCTTTTGAGCCTACATCGGATCAAGTGGGACTCAAAAGTTGTTGCAATTCCATCGCCAACAAAAATAGAACATTGCCCTGCCCCAGATAACACTAATGATTGTCTAGCGAACAACAGATCATTTTTTTCAAGAAGAAAGCTGGCCTGAGAATCACTAAAAGGAACCAAATCCATTTGGATGTTACCGATTCGTGGATATGAAAATAATTCTCCCATATTGACCATTGGCAAACCACTTCCTCGTACTTTTTTTGGACGAGTTAATCCATTTTTTTGAGGTATGGAAAACAATGAGCCAAAAGAAGCTAAATCAAAATTCATACCCCAAGCCTTCCATTACGCATATCCTGCTGGATTTTTAAGGGATCGCCTGCAAATGCGGAGGATGATTTGAGTTGCCCTGCAAATTTTCTCCAGTCTTTTGAGGGGGTGGTCGTTTCCGGTGCGGTCGACTTTTTTGACAACCGCAACACCACAAGCGACTCATTTTCTTCAAACTCGATGGGTTCCAATAATTGAATAACACCTGACTTTGAAATAGCGTCAATAACTTGATACATAAATTAATCCTCCTTGTTGGATTCAATCGCACAAAAGCGGCTTTAGGTCGAGATTCAATTCCATTGATTACCTTACTCAGATCGTGCGTTTGTGCCACCGCTTGTGGCACAAACAGTTTGGTCTGCGGATAGGCGCGGCTGAATCACGGCATATTTCGCCATAATTTCTGCATGAAAATCGTTTGGAATCCTGGCCCAATCGACTAATTGTACAATGATGGGCAGATTGCTTTCAGAAAACGCATCAATCACTTCACCAAGATTGAGTTGTTGACGGCTCAAATCTTCAGGTTGACGCACCACCAAATCAAGATCGCTGGCTTCGTAATAATCACCGTTAACCCGACTGCCATAGGCCCACACTTCAGCGTTGGGTAAATGTGTTTGCAAAATAGCTTGAACCATTTGCAAATAGCGCTCGGGCAAATGCAATGTAGCCATTTCAAGAGCCGACATTTTCTGCCTCTTTGCCCAATTTTCGTTCCAAAACATCCCCCAAGGTAGCGATGTCCTGTAAAAAAGCGGGAATCAATGTGAGCGTGTCATTAGCGAATTGCTCGCCGTAATCGTGTGCGGTGTTATTGCGGTTGTCGCGATAAGCAAACCACCGTTCAACTTCGGGCAAGGTCAGTAAATCATGAACAGCGGCAAGCCGTAGAATGTCTTTAACCGGTGTGGCTTCCAGTTTTTTGCCACCATGACCAAACGCTTTCAGGGCTTTTTTTAGTAATTTAAACGCCGTTTCTTGAGTTAGCTCGTAACCCTTAATAATGGCATTACGAAAGACCTCTTGCTCGATACTGTCGCTTTCTGCTGCTTGATAAAAAACCAACGAAGAATCCAGCGTTTTCATACATCGGCGTAGTTGATTGATATTCAAATACAGCATTTGTTTACCTCGATTAGAAACATGCACAAAATAAGTGATGTATTAAATTCCCTCACCCCAACCCTCTCCCGGTGGAAGAGGGAGCAAGATGGATGGTTGATTTCATGCACATTCCTTACGATATTTTTTTCAGGCTTAAAACTCATAACCCAAGCCCCCCAACTTCAAGCGGATCAGTTGATCCAATTCAGCACCTTTGGCCATTTGCTCGCCCAGTGTTTCGGTGAGTTTTTGCATTTTCTCGGCAAAGACTTCATCGTCATCCTCAACGGCTTCGGCACCGACATAACGACCCGGTGTTAAAACATGACCGTGTTCGGCAATTTCTGCCAAGGTGACGCTGCGGCAGTAGCCGGGAATGTCGACATATCCATTCCCCTCTCCCTTCGGGAGAGGTGCTAGGGGTGAGGGCAGATTCTTAGTCGCAGCGATGAAAATTGCTTCAAGCACAGCTTCTGGTTGTTGGAACACCTCGTTGTTCCAAAAGCGCAAAACCTGGATACCTCGTTCTTGTAAAAAACGGCTGCGCTTTTGATCGTGTTCGATGCCTGGTTCACTATTATGCTGGCTGCCATCAAGCTCTATGGCCAGCTTTAATTCATGACAATAAAAATCAAGTATATAAGGATTAATTGGATGCTGACGACGAAATTTCATACCCACCATGCGACGGTCGCACAATGCTTGCCATAGCCATTGCTCTGCATCCGTACCTTGTTGCCGGAGTTGGTGGGCGAAAGCTAGTAAGTTTTCGGGCAAAGGGGATTTGATTTTTGATGGATTGTCGTCACTAACCTTATTGCCGTCATTGATGCCCTCACCCCCTGCCCCTCTCCCGATGGGAGAGGGGAGCTCTCCACGCCAGGCGGCAACGGTGTTGGCGATTTGTTCAATAATGTCATCGGTAAATTCACATTGCACACGGCTGATCATGCTGCCTAGTTTACGGGCATCTATAAATAAAACCTCGCCTTGCCGAACCCGTTTTTCTTTGACCAAAAACCACAGGCAAGCGGGGATTTGGGTGTTAAAAAACAATTGGCCGGGCAGTGCGACCATCACTTCAACTTTATCAGCTTCGACCATCGCACGGCGAATCTCGCCTTCGCTGTTTTGGCTTGACGACATGGAACCGTTGGCAAGCACAATACCGGCGCGACCGGTGGGTTTAAGGTGGTAAAGCATGTGTTGCAACCAGGCATAATTGGCGTTGCCTAACGGCGGCGTACCATAAACCCAGCGCGGATCGCCTTCCAAACTGCCGTGCCACCAGTCGGAAATATTGAACGGCGGATTGGCCATGACAAAATCAGCACGCAAGTCGGGATGCAAATCGCGCACGAAGCTGTCAGCCGGTTCTTTACCCAGATTAAAATCAATGCCGCGAATGGCAAGGTTCATGGCCGCCAGTCGCCAGGTGGTTGGGTTGGCTTCCTGGCCGTAAATTGACACATCGCCCAATTTGCCGCCGTGCGCTTCGATGAATTTTTCTGATTGTACAAACATGCCGCCGGAGCCACAACAAGCGTCGTAGACTTGACCGTGATGAGGATTGAGGATGGCAACCAACAATTTAACAATGGAAGCGGGAGTATAGAACTGCCCTCCCCGCTTGCCTTCGGCGCTGGCAAACTGCCCCAAAAAGTATTCATACACCTGTCCCAGCAAATCGCGGGCATGATTCTTGGAACGGTCTTCCACCGAGCAGGATTCACCAAAGCCGATTTTGGAAACCAGATCGACCAATTCCCCGAGCTTGCCATCAGGCAATTGCACGCGAGCATAACGTTTATCCAAAATGCCTTTGAGTTTGGGGTTTTCAGCTTCAATCAACAACAGCGCATCATCAATACGCTTGCCAATGTCGGCTTGTTTGGCCTGAGCGCGAAGACTTTCCCAGCGTGCCGCTTCCGGCACCCAGAACACGTTCACTTCTTTGTAATAATCGCGGTCTTCCAGTTCTGCATTAATGAGTTCTGGAGCGGTATCGCCCAAATAGTAATCATCCTGGCTATCGGTAAACTTGCGCGTGAGTTCTGTGCGGCGAGCTTGAAAAGTATCAGAAATGTACTTAACAAAAATCAGCCCAAGCACGATGTGCTTGTATTCAGCCGCGTCCATATTGGCGCGTAGTTTGTCGGTGGTAGCCCAGAGTGTTTTTTTAATATCTTCAATCATGCATTTTTCTTAAAAAATTTTAATTAATTTGAATACGGCATTCCGTGTTTACCGTATTTTTAACGTAACTATTCAGTCCCCCTCTTTAACAAAGAGGGGTTAGGGGAGATTTTATTAGATAAAT
>JBAXTQ010000104.1:0-12499 GCA_037130115.1 Methylococcaceae bacterium | reverse complement strand
CCGGTAATGCTGCCATCGCCGATAATGGCGACCATTTGTTTGTCTTCACCTTTCAATTCCGAGGCAATCGCCATTCCCAGCGCAGCACTGATGGAGGTGCTGGAATGGCCGACGCCAAAGGCATCGTATTCGCTCTCGGCACGATTGGGAAATGCGCAAATGCCATTGAGCGTGCGGATGGTGGTCATCCGTTCTTTGCGGCCGGTCAGAATCTTGTGCGGATAGGCTTGATGCCCCACATCCCAGACCAGTTGGTCAGACGGGGTATCAAAAACATAATGCAGGGCAACGGTTAACTCAACGGTGCCCAGGCCTGCCGAAAAATGCCCGCCGGAAATACTCACGGTATGGGTTAAATAATCACGCAACTCTTTCGCCAGGGGTTTTAGCTGATCCTTGTTGAGTTTACGGACATCGGCGGGGCTGTTGATGTGATTAAGCAGTGGGTAATCAGATAATGTATTCATATTAATAAAGGGGTTCACGATAGAACATCAAGATGATGCCAATCTGAAACAGGGCGGCAACAGAAATAAAACCGGCAAAATCTTTGCCTGGTCTGTCCAGTTTTAATTCCAGCCAACGACCGCATGCCAGTATGAGCGAGAAAATACCCATTGTGGTGTGCCCGACCTGAATAAGAAATGCACTTTTGGCTTGAAACCCGACATGTGAATGGGTCAGCAACATTAATCCGCCGAAAGCGGCCAGCAATGGAAATACGAACGGTAGTTTACTGTTTGGATTTTTGGTCATTCTGGCGCTCAGTTCAAAAAGACCCAGAACAAACACCAGCAAAGTCGCTATCCGGTGTTGTAACACTTCACCGTTATTAAAGGTGCTATCCCAAAAGCTTATCGGGCCTAAGGGCCAGGATTCGGCATCACTACGGAAAAACAGAAAAATGCCCAGACCAACAAAGCCCAGGGGCCAGTAACGGGTTAACGGTAAATACTTGTCGAACGCCGAGAAAAAAGACGGCAAATGCTTTATATAAGAAAGCATGGCGAAAAAACTCATCGTGGTCAAAAAAATGCCCGCGATGTTGTGATTATAATTTGACCATTCGGTTGCCGCCATTGAGGGAACTTGATCAATGATGGCAACCCGACCCGCCTCACCGGCTATCAGCGCAACATGACTGGGTGAGCTGGTTTGAGGAATTTGCGGGTTAAACGTATTTAACACTTCATGCCAGCTGGCTGTCAATGCGGAAATATCAATCGCCGGCGGTTGCGAAGCCAGACTGGCCGCAGTAAACAATAAAGTGATCAAAACAAACGTTTCCGCTTCAATGTAATAAGGGACGCGATTGTTTAGTGCATAAGGGTTACCGGAAATGCCGTATTCCAGCACGGCACTTTTATTTAACCAGGCAAAGCCCAAGGCAATCGCCAACAAGGTTATTTTTACCATTAATAAATTGCCATAGCCGGTGCCAACCAGACCGTTCCAGGTATCAATGTATTGCAAGGCAATAGGCACGCCGGAGACTAAAATCATGGCAACCGAAGCGATGCCAAATTTGGAGAATCGACGCAGCATTAACGGCCATAAATCGGCGGCAACCTGATTGCTTTGCCGCAAAAGCCAAATATTAACCAGTTGAAAAACTCCACCGATCCAGGCAGCGGCAGCCAACTGGTGAATAACGGTCAGGGACATCAGTATGAACTGGTTTTCAAAGCGTCCGGCGGCATGAACCAGCCATGCACCTGAGATAATCATGGGTAAAGCCACCACGGCAGCCAGTATCCAATGATCTTTGGAAGCAGGATTTTTGCTTAAATACTGATAACAATATCCCGCCAAAAAAACCGTCAACAGCGTGCGTATAATGCCGCCAATAAATTGGGTGGTACTTGCAAATTCAGGAAATGGCGAGCGCTCAAGAACGGCAGTCATCAACCATACTTTAAGGATTATTTTAAAAAGTTGCGCTGCGGCCAGTAAAAATCCGCCTTTGTAGATCAGTGCTATGGTTCTTTGCAGCAGTTCGGCGTTGTAGCCGTTCTGATTATTCCACGGACGCAAAACGAAAAGACCCCAAAACAGGCCGCCAATTGTTAATGAATAACAAATGAGATCAAACCCGCCTATCAGGGAATCGAGAAAATCAGCTATACCTGCCATTACTTACTCCTGCTTAAGAGACTGAAAAATGAATAACGTCTTCCGTTAAATGACCATCAGCCGCGAAGATTTTAAATCGGATGGCATAATCACCGGCTTCCAGCGGTGGAATATGGATAATAATCTGCCCTTGCTTGGTGCCGTTTTCTGCTTGCAATAATTCATGTTTATCGCCTTTACGCACTAAAAAAATTTGCGATAAACTTAACTCTATTTTGGAATTAAAAGTAAGCTCCACCTTGTCGCGTTGGTTTGCGTGAATGGGTGTAGCTTTTAATGAATAATCAGTCACAACGGCGTGAGCAGCAACCCACTCCGCCTGACCTAAAGTCAGTAATAACAGGATTAACTGAATATGCTTTTTCATTATGACTATCCTCTCAGCTGCTTTTTTTACTTTTTAACGCATGGCCGGCCAAATTCTTGCCTAACTCCCAAATAGAACCCGGTATTTGGTGGGTATCGGAAATGGCTTTATCAAAGGCGCTGACAATATGATCACGATCTTTTTGCGTGAGAGTTAAGGGCGGCAACAATTTGATTACGTTCATACCGTGTCCTGCAACCTGAGTCAGTATGTGGTGTTCTTTAAATAAAGGGATGGTAATCATTTGACAGAACAAGCCTTTATTCGCAGCTTCCAGCATGGCCCAAGCCGCCTTTAACCTAAGACTTTTAGGTGACTGAAATTCAATGGCAATCATCATGCCCTTGCCTCGCACTTCTTTCAGAAATTCATATTTTCCGGATAAGGCTTGCAGGCTATTAATAATGTCTGTGCCTACTTTCAAGCTGTTCTCTACCAGCTTTTCCTCTTCCATCACATGCAAAGTTGCCAGACCTGCGGCCATCGCCAAATTGTTTTTACCAAAAGTTGAGCCATGTACAACCGCTCTATCCATTCGGTTAAATACGGTATCCATCACTTTATGGGTCATTGCCACCGCACCAACGGGTACAAAACCGCCGGACAGGGCTTTTGCCATACAAATCATATCCGGCTTAACATTCCAGTGATCGATTGCCCAAAATTTTCCTGTACGTCCCATACCGGTTTGAACTTCGTCGGCAACAAACAAGGTGCCGTATTTTTTACATAAACGCTCAACTTCAGGCAGGTAATTATCATCCGGTACGTTAACGCCTTTGCCCTGAATCGGTTCGACAATAAAGGCGGCAACGTCGTTATTGCTTAACGCTTTTTCCAGCGCCTCAAGATCGTTAAAAGGGATGGCTTTGCAACCCGGCAATAATGGGCCGAAGCCTTCACGAAAAATTTCTTCGCCACATAAGGACAGAGCGCCCATTGTCAGACCATGATAGCCATGTTCACAAAAAACGATGTTTGACCGTTTGGTGGTGTAACGGGCAAATTTGATGGCGGCTTCCAAGGCTTCGGTTCCTGAATTACAGAAAAACATCTTGTCAATATTTTCCGGCGTCGTTTTCAAAAGCTCTTTTGCCAGTAAGCCGCTGAGTACAGATACATCCAACTGGACAAGATTGGGTAATTCCAGTGACAAAGTCTCTTTTAATGCGTTAATCACGGTAGGATGATTACGGCCAATCGCAAATACGCCAAAACCGCTTAACAAATCCAGATACTCGGTACCTGACTGGTCATAAAGATATTGTCCAACCGCACGCTGATAATTACGGTCGTAGCCGATGGTCTTTAACATTCTGACCATTTGATTATTAAGATGCTGCTCGTGCAGATCAAATTTATCTGAGCTATTTTGAGCGAAAAGTTCGGCAATGCTAAAAGTCATATTCGAGATTCAAGGTTAAAGGTTATAAGGTTCAAGGTTCAAGGTTCAAGGCTAAAGGTTCAAGGCTAAAGGCTAATGGCAAAGAGAGATGGTGTTGAAGATTGGTTTTTTCATCTTTCATCTTTCATCTTTCATCTTTCATCTTTTGCCTGATCTTCAGTTTTGTGGTGAATAGTTACTGTTCATTCATCACTGCTAAAATCAGTCAGCTTGCCAAGCTGTTTGGCAACCAATTTCAGCGTTTTTTTTGCTGCATTAAAATTCAAGCCCAGCTTTATCAAGCCGGGTAACTCTCCGGGGTGTAAAAAAAGAAATAACAATAATTTCTTTAATTCAATTTCACCCTGGTCATTAAGCGAATGGTTAATCGCTAAAGGCAAGTTCATTTCAACCGGGTCAACAATGGCCCTAATGACTAAAAAGGGTAGTGTATATTGCTTTGCAACCTTTGCAACAGCAATACTTTCCATATCCAGCGCAACCGCTCCTGTCAGGGAATGCAGTTGCTTTTTATCCGTACTGGTTGAAACAATACTGACACTCTCCGCTAAACAGCCACGCGTAACCACTGCAAACTTTGCCAATAGATGGTTGGCATCACTGTGCCAATCGGCATTAATGGCCATCTCGTTATTTTCGGCATCTATCAGCCTATCTGCCAGAATCAGATCCCCCGGCTTTAATGCTGCACCCAATGCGCCCGCACACCCCCAACTAATCAGTCGGGTTGCACCTTTGGCAACCAGCAATTCAGCCGCTGCTTTAGCATTTATAGGACCGGCACCTGAATAAGCAACCAACAACCGATCCGTAATAAAGAGGCAATCGCCTTTTTCAATTTTTTTTGACGTCAGTGTCGTCAGTTCTTCAGGCAGCGCAACAACCAGTCCCGTGATCACTTAAGATTAAGTTCGTTGCGATAGCGAGCCAATGCCCAAAGCGGGAAAAACTTGTCATAACCATGATATTTGAGATAAAAAACCTTGGGAAATCCAGGTGCAGTAAAACATTTATCATTCCAAAAACCATCAGCTTGCTGATTATGCAAGATAAAATCAATCCCGGCTTTGACTTCGGGGCTATGCGCTTCGCCTGCTGCCATTAAGCCTAAAACAGCCCAGGCCGTTTGAAAAGCGGTGCTAAAGTGATAACTTCCGCCAACACTTTTGTCATGATAGCTGTGGTTATCTTCGCCCCAACCGCCATCTTCACGCTGCACGCTTTTTAACCAAGTGACGGCTTTGGTATATAACGGATCGGTTTTAGGCAAGTTGGTTTGTTCCAGTCCAAGCAGTACAGACCAGGTGCCGTAAATATAATTGGTTCCCCAACGACCAAACCAAGAACCGTCTGCTTCCTGTTCGTTACGTAGGTAGTCAAGCGTACGTTCCAAAGCCGGCAGATATTCCGCATGATTCTGGGCAACCTTGGCCATCAGCATGGCACAACGCGCACTGACGTCGGAGGTTGGCGGATCTAATAAAGCGCCATGGTCAGCAAAGGGAATTTCATCGAGGTAGTAATAAGTATTATCAACATCAAAAGCCCCATAACCCCCGTTTTGGGATTGCATACCCACGACCCAGCGAGTTGCACGATGGATTGATTGTTCCAGGTCAGGCAAGTTGGAGTCAGCCATTGCAAAAGCGACCACAGCCGTGTCATCGACATCCGGATAATGTGGATTTTCAAACTGAAATGCCCAGCCGCCGCCCGCCAAATCAGGCTTGGAAATACGCCAATCGCCCGGTTCATCTGATAATTGCTTGCCTTTAAGCCACTCATAGCCTCGCGTCAGCGCCGAGTGGGTCACGTTATTAACGGCAGCACTGCCTTTCTCGGCTTCCTGCAAAGCCAACGCCGCCAGTGCCGTATCCCAAACCGGCGATAAGCAAGGTTGGCAGTAAGCGTCATGCTCGTTGATAACCAATAACTTATCAATGGCCTTACGTGCAGTAATAATAAGCTCATGATCTTTTGGCATACCCAACAGCAACAACGCTTGATAAGCACCCATCATGGCCGGGCAAATACCGCCCAAACCATCTTCACCGTTCAGTCGTTCAATAATCCAGTCTTTGGCTTTTTCGAGCGCCAGTTCGCGTGATTTTCTAGGAATTAACGGACGCGTCGCTCTGCCCAAAAGATCCAGACCTAAAAAAACTTTGTTTAACACGGTTCTTTCAGGAAAATAATGCTGTTCTTTGTCAGGATGGGTGACAAAAAGCTCAAGGATACTGACTTTATTCGGATTTTTAGCCGTCGCTTTGAGCGTACAAAGAATAAACAGCGGCACCATAACCGTTCTGGACCAGTAAGAGACTTTATCTAAATGGAACGGAAACCAACTCGGAAACAGCATTATTTCCACAGGAATATACGGAACCCCGCGCCAAGGCAACTGCTCAAATATTGCCAGTGCAATGCGCGTAAAAACATTGGCTGTCGCGGCACCCCCCTTGCTCAGGATGAATTTCCTTAATATCACCATGTGCGGGGCATCAATGGAATCTCCGGCCAGCTTTAAGGCGTAATAAACCTTGACACTGCCACTGATGTCACCGATACCGCCGGTAAAAAGCGGGTAGCTACCGTCTTGCGATTGACGGGATCTTAAATAGTTGGCTATTTTAACTTGCAGCGGCTCGTCAATCTCGCCCAGATAATGCATCATCATGATGTATTCAGCTGGAATCGTGCAATCTGCCTCCAGTTCGAACACCCAATAACCATCGTTATGTTGCAGGCTTAATAATTTATCCTGTGCTCTGCTAATCGCTTTATTGAGACTATAGGCTTTGGAATAAATAGCGGTTGCCGAGCTGGAAGCATTGCCCGCCGGTATTTCTGTATTTGAGTCGGTAAACATAATGTCGTCCTTAAAGGTCTGAATTGGCTTTTGAGGAAGGTATCGAATAAGTCCAGTCAGAAGTTTTCAGGTCTCGACTGGTTAAATTAAAAAGTAACGTCAGCATAAAATTGCTTCGTCCCAGTAATTTGGTCGCAAGAATGGTTGCTTTAACACTTTTACGGGTAATTTTGACTTGATCGGAATGAGTGAAATCCAGATTCTGTTTGATTTTTCTTAAGGTCAAAACAGCCATGCCTAACGCCCACAAGCAAAAGTTGCGGATACCGGTTTCATGAACGGGTATTTTTAGCGTGTAGATCAGTGCATTGTGCAAATGACCGTGAGCAATACTGATCAGGTGCTCCAGGCCAGCCCTGAAGTTTTCATCATTCGTTTCGGGGCTTAAGTTTTTAAG
Source organism: Methylococcaceae bacterium (assembly GCA_037130115.1). Taxonomy (GTDB): domain Bacteria; phylum Pseudomonadota; class Gammaproteobacteria; order Methylococcales; family Methylomonadaceae; genus Methylobacter_C. The sequence goes on along the minus strand of JBAXTQ010000104.1, from coordinate 5,328 downwards.
ATCAAAACCGGTTTCGGAAAAAATGTCCTGTGGTAACCAGCAAACGCCGCGCTGCGCATCATCCCAAATATCTTTCAATATATTGGTCATCTGCAAGCCTTGCCCAAAAGACACGGATAAGGTTAACAATTCCTCTTTATGCTGTGCAATCTCGGGCGAATAATGGCAAAAAAGTTTGGCCAGCATTTCGCCCACGCAACCGGCAACGTAGTAACAATAATTATCCAAATCGGCAAGTGTTGCCAGACCGCCATGCAAATCCTGGGCCTGAAATATCGGCATCCCGGCGGCCATGGTTTCAACGCAGCAAGCTAGCGCCTCAACTTGATCGTCATCAAAAGAATGCGTAATTTGTATCACCCGGGGTAATACATGAATCAAGGTGTGTTCAGCAGGGATCGTTTGATCGGAAAGCAAAGGCGCAAGCTCTACCGCGAAGGGTTCGGCATTGACACCGGTTTTAACAACATCAATAAACTCGGAGCAAAAATATTTTTTTTGCTGAGCCGACAAGGAGACTTCATCCTCAATGGTGTCAACGATACGGCATAATAAATACGCGTTGGCGACTGCCCCGTAAAGCTTTTCGGGTAATTGGGGAATAGTGAGCGCAAAGGTTCTGGACACACCTTCAAGCAAGAGTGTCTGAAACTCGTTGTCAGACAATTGACTCAGTGATTTAGGGTCATCCAGAGATATTGTGGTTTCGCTCATATTAATTCAGGTATCGACCCAAGCGGGTCTGGTAAATTCGTTGATGGCAATAATAGCCTGTTTGTTGGTATTTTGCAAAGCAATGTTGTTTTATTGACAACATCCCTGTTTAGCTGGGCTGCGTAACAGCTTATTGATAATAAAAACAACGATTTAATGCCTGGTGTTGTATTTGTACAAATTACCAAAAAAACAGTCTCTTAACACCGATGCCAGGGATAATTTTGAGTAAAAACTGGAGTCGTTAGTTAAAAGATAGTATTCTAGTAAACAATACATAAGCGATTGTATTATATAGCAGGCATGTTTGAATACCTGAATTTCAGGACTAAAAAACCCTGAAATACACGCGACATTAAGCCGCGCCTGACTGTTGTTGTTTTATTACTACACGCTTATTGTTGCTTATGATATACCTGGTTTTGGAATGGTCAAACTATTTGGCCAAATTATAGTTATAACAATTTTGGAGAGTTTGCAGATGGGTGTTCCTTTACGTCAGCAGTTAGCAGTCGGCAGTTATCTAATTAAACAAAAACTAAAAGGGGTTAAAAAATATCCTTTGGTACTCATGCTGGAGCCATTATTTCGTTGCAACCTGGCGTGTGCGGGCTGTGGCAAAATTGATTATCCTGATGATATTCTCGACAAACGCCTGTCATTTGAAGAATGTATGCAGGCAGTTGATGAGTGCAACGCACCCATGGTGTCAATTCCAGGAGGTGAACCGCTTATTCATAAAGAGATGCCGCAAATTGTTGCAGGTATTATTGCCCGCAAAAAATTTGTTTATCTGTGCACGAATGCCTTGTTGTTAAAAAAGCGCATTGATGATTACACGCCCTCCCCTTATTTGACCTTCTCAATCCATCTGGATGGTCTGCAAGAACGGCATGATGCCTCTGTTTGCCAGGACGGTGTTTTTGACCGGGCCGTTGAAGCCATAAAACTAGCTTTGGCAAAAGGCTTTAGAGTTACCGTAAATTGCACTCTTTTTCAGGGTGAAAAGTCGCAGGAAGTTGCAGATTTTCTGGATTATGTGACAGATCTGGGTGTCGAAGGCATCACCATAGCGCCCGGCTTTAGTTATGAGCGTGCGCCTCAACAAGATGTATTTATTAAAGGCAAAGACGTTAAGGATTTATTCAGGGGCATCTTCAAAATTGGTAAAAGTCGCAAATGGCAATTAAATCATTCATCGCTTTATCTTGATTTTTTGGCCGGCAATCAAAACTACGAATGTACGCCTTGGGGCAACCCTACCCGCAACGTCTTTGGCTGGCAAAAACCTTGTTATTTACTGGCTGATGAAGGTAATGCGGACAGCTTTCAAGAGCTGCTGGATACCACGCCTTGGGACAAATACGGTAACGTTAACAATCCTAAATGCGCAAGCTGCATGGCCCATTGTGGCTATGAAGCAACGGCCGTTGAAGACATGTTGAAACATCCGCTGAAAGCGTTATTAACCGCTATCAGAGGCCCTAAAACTGAAGGCGATATGATACCCGAACCTACGCCACTGTATGTTGAAGACAAGCCGTTACCCACTCTTGCCGGCATTCCTATTGTCATAGAAATGACGGAATAAATTATCGCAAAACTGTCCCTTCAAAGCAGATTTTAGACATCAACTTAAGACATTTCACCACGAAGACACGAAGAACACGAAGATTTTTCTTCTTGAACTTCGTGTCTTCGTGGTCTGTAATATCTTTAAGTTGATGTGAACGGGATGCAGTCCCCTTCCCAATCTTTGGCTTCATCTCAACGGGATGTTTCCTTATTGCTGGAACAAGGTCGGGCTAAAGCTGTATCTATCAGTTTGAAGGACTGAACAGTTCTGACAGCAACGTAAAAAATTTTATTAATACGCCACGTTTATGAGGTTTTGTTTATGGCTTTAAAGAATATCAAGTTAGCCGTTATTTTTATTTTTTGTTTGTTAATGGCAGTTCATACCTCTGCTCAGGCAGAAGAAAGTAGCGCAACCGCAAAGCAGGTCGTTGATAAATTTCAGACCGAACTCATCGCAGTCATGAAGAATGGCAAACAATTAGGCTATGCCGGACGCTATGACAAACTGTATGATCCCGTTTCCAATAGTCATGATTTAACAAAAATTGCCCGCATTGTTATCGGTAAAGAGTGGGAAAAACTATCCGAGGCACAGCAGCAAAAATTGGTCGATGTCTTTGTACGCTTGAGTGTTTCCTCTTATGCGCACAATTTTAAAGATTATTCCGGTGAATCCTTTGTATTTGATTCAGAAGAAGAAACCACCAGAGGCGGCGTTGTTGTGCATAGTCATTTGATTATTCCGGATGATAAACCGGTTAAATTTGATTACATGCTAAAAGAAAAAGGTACCAGCTGGCGCATTATTAACATTATCGCTAATGGCGTGAGTGATTTGGCCTTAAAACGCTCAGAATACACCACCATATTGCAACGCGAAGGCTTTGATGCTTTAATAGCCAAGATAAATGAAAAAATTGATAATTATTCAAAACTATAAGCCAAAGGTTCACTATTAAATGATCAAGCTTTACTGCGGCAATCGTAACACCCACATTCAAAAAATTGTCTCGGGCATGGTTATCGGGGCTTCCATTTTTCTGGGCGGCTGTGCAACAACTGAAGTTGCCAAGCCACAAGAAGCTGCAAATAAAGCCGATCCTTATGAGCATTTCAATAGACGCATGTTCACCTTTAACGATCATGTTGATGATTATGTTGCCAAGCCTATTTCTGACGGTTATAGATGGATAACACCCCAGTTTATGCAAACAGGGGTTTATAATTTCTTTAGTAACCTTAAAGATATAAACGTCGTTATTAATGATGTTCTGCAAGCTAAATTCGAACAAAGCGCCTACGATACCGGGCGTTTTGCTGTTAATACGACCATGGGTTTGGCCGGTTTTGTGGATGTGGCAACCCGCGTTGGACTGGAGAAAAATGAAGAGGATTTTGAGCAAACCCTTGCAGTATGGGGAATTCCTCAGGGTTCATATTTGGTGCTGCCATTGTTGGGACCATCCACTATACGCGGCATTCCCGGTTCGATTTTTGATACGGCGGCAAACCCTTCAAGCTATGTAGGTATGCCGGTACAACTAGTTTCCATGCTGAATACTCGCGCAAGCGCAGAAGGCTCATTGAAATTTATTGATGAAGCCGCGCTGGACCCTTATGTATTTACGCGGGAATCTTTTTTGCAATGGCGCAATAATCTGGCTACGGATGGAAAGGCCGAGTCTTCTTTAGACGTTGATAACCTTGAAGACGAGTTACTTGCCGGTGATAAAGCCGCGCCTTCAAAACCAGGATTACCTGGAGTTGCCAATACCGCCACTCCGCCAGGTTTTACTCTGCGACTGGACGAAGAGAGCAAAGAATTTAAACAGGTTTCAAATTCATTTAGCAGTGTTTCCCAATCGTTTGATGCGACCTCCAAGTCGTTTGAAGAAGCCACTCATAAGCTCGATAAATTGAAAAAATCAAAAAAGTTGAGAAAACACAGATACTACTCAACCGTTAAAAAATAGAACACGGATTTGACTGATAGACACAGATAAAAAAATAAAATCAGTTGAAATCCGTTTAATCAGTGTCATGCGTGCTGTATGATTAAAGCCATCATCTACCGAGTAGGCGTAGGCCGGAATAAGACCACCCAAGCGTAGCGCGTGGTGGCGTTTCCGGCACACTCGTACCGGATGCCGGAAACGCTTATTCTCGCTTACGCTCGAAAAGCCTTATTCCGGCCTACGCCGTTTCTGGCACTTATCATTTACCATCGCTATGAATGTGTGGTGATACACGCTTATCAATGATCTATACCGTTAAGGTCTTTTTTGACTAAAAATAAAATCTGTTAAAATCCGTTTAATCTGTGTCATCCGTGTTCTATGATTAAAGCCATCATCTACCGAGTAGTTACTTAACAACAAGGATGTGGTTCTAATAATGCAGTAAAGAATGGATTTCGTAATTGCCTAATTTCTCCCTGCCTTCCAAAAAGTCCAGCTCCACCACAAAGGCGCACGCTTCAACGGTGGCACCCATTTTTTCAACCAATTCACAACTTGCCTTGGCTGTTCCGCCAGTCGCCAATAAATCATCAATCAGCAATACCCGGTCATTCGCGTCAAAAGCATCAATATGCACTTCCAGTGCCGCTGAACCATACTCAAGATCGTAAGCCACGCTTTGTACGTCGTAGGGTAGCTTACCCGGCTTTCTCAAGGGGATAAAAGGAAGTCCCAACTCCCACGCCACCAATGATCCAAAAATAAAGCCGCGTGCTTCCATACCCGCTACTGCGGTAATTTCCCTGCCCAAAAAAGGATGCAATAATTGATGCACGGCAAGCCTTAACGCCGCAGGATCTTTTACCAGCGGCGTAATATCCTTAAAAATAATACCTGGCTTGGGAAAGTCAGGAATATCGCGGATTTTGTTTCTTAATCTGTCCATGGTGTTATTTTAAAAAAGCGGAAGGTTAAATGATTGGCGTGTCGTAGCGACACAACTCGCTACGACACGCCGCATGATTAAGCGCAGAACGCCTCAATTTGAGCTGTAATCCCCTGGCTATCCAATCCACAA
>JBAXTQ010000103.1:0-12518 GCA_037130115.1 Methylococcaceae bacterium | reverse complement strand
TACTTTGCAAATATTACAACTATGTTAAATAGATGGAATGATGCTGTTTTTTTTAAACTCGATGGGATTATTTAAAAATGGTCGCCAATTTGGTTAGGACTTAAGGTCAATGGGGTCTAAGTGTTGGATTGCTATCTATTTAAGGCGGGAGAGTTTAAGGTTAAATCGTTCGCTGAGCGGTCTCTTTCAGCTCTTTATCATTAAGTTAACCGTATTAAAGGTTAAGCCTTTTTGCTGGTCCCGTTTAAAATTGGTAGCCGTGTTGGATTACGAGCTCTGTTTTTGTTAACGCAAGCCAAGCCATAAATAATCGCTTGTTTAAGAATGTAAGGGCGATGGATAAATTTTTTTACCTATAAAAAATTAATCCGTAGGAATAGATTTTACAGCCCTTCAAAAATAGTTAACCTTAAGGGCAGCAACCATTACAGAGTTTGTTTGGTTAATCTTCAGCTCCTCGGCAGGCGAGCATAAGCATTAATATCACTTGGCTTTGGGTCGAATAAAGCGCTTATGTCATAAAGTAGTCACATTAGTGTCATATAATAAAAAAATGACAAAAATGATATACCAATAAGTTATTTCAGACGTGTTCAAATACAAAATCCTGCAAAACCAATCTTTACCAAAAGTTGCTCTAATTCCTGCGTTAGCCTATTTGCTTTATGTAGCCAATCCAATCATTCAGGATTTTGGCTCGTCCAAAACACGGGTAATAATAACCGCTGACTCAGAACCGTTAATCCAAGAAAAACCTGAAAATAAACAAAGGGATTTTCTGCTTATCCAAGACTGGCATTTGTTTGGACAACCGCCGTCTGACGCCGCTCAACTAAGTGCTCAAAACGGCACGCCTCAAGAAACACAATTGCAAATTAAATTGTTGGGTGTTTTTTTTCAGCCGGATCAAAAAAACGCCAGTTATGCGATTATTGAGGCAGATGACAAGTCACAAAAAAAATACCGCCCGGGTGATGAATTGCCGGGAGGTATTACTTTGCAATCGATAGCAAAAGAACAAGTGATACTGCTGCGCAACAATCAACGCGAATCCCTTTCCATGGGCAGGAATAAAACGGGTTTGCTGTTTACCAATAAACAACCTTCTTTACAACTATAAATTTTATGCACATGCGTTTGCTAATCAGTCTGGTGTTGACTTTCTTTTGTGCGGTTTCGATGGCAGAAAAAGACGAGTTTTCACTTAATCTTAATAATGTTGATATTCACGCCCTGATTGAAACAGTGGCAGATGCCACCGGTAAAAATTTTATTGTCGATCCGCGCATAACCGGCAATATTTCAGTCGTTACCTCAACACCCATGAAAGCCTCGCAAGTTTATGACGTGTTTTTGTCGATACTTAAAGTACATGGTTTTTCTGCAATACCTAACGGTAATATCGTCAAAATCATTCCCAACATTACGGCAAAACAGGATGGCGAAGAGAGTGAGTTACGCACTCGTTCGTTAAGCGGTGATGAGCAGTTAACCCGCATCGTACAGGTACATCATGTTGATGCCACTATGGTGGTCACCACTTTATTGCCGCTCATGCCGCAATATGCCTTTATGGCAGCGGTGCCCGAAAGCAACACCATCATTCTTTCCGATACGGCGGCTAATGTGAATCGCCTGGCGTTGATGATTAAACAAATAGATACCAGCGACGCGCAAAAAATCGAAATTATCAGTTTACGCAATGCCAACGCAACCGATTTAATTCAGCCGCTTAATACCCTGATTGCCAGTACCAACGCAGGAAAAACCAATCAGGGCGGCCCGCCTTTGGTTGCCGATGATCGATCCAACTCTATTATCATTGGTGGCGACCCTGATCTTCGTTTGCAATTGCGGGCCTTGATAGCCAATCTGGATACACCGATAGAAAAAGACGGTGACACCGAAGTCATTTATTTACACTATGCCGTGGCTAAAGAATTAGTGGAAACGTTGACGGGTGTTGGTGAAAAAAAAGACGGCAATTCAAATCAACCTAAAACCCAGGCCACGACAGAAAAGACTTTTGATATTCGTGCCGATGATGCGACTAACTCATTAATTATCACCGCCCCTAACGAGAAAATGCGCTCACTTAAATCAGTCGTTAAGCAACTGGATATTCGTCGTGCCCAAGTTCATATTGAAGCGATTATTGCTGAAGTTAACTATGATAAAACTCAGGACATAGGCGTTGAGTGGCACACCAAATTGGTAGAAAACGGCGTTGCCGTCAGTTCGTCTCCCATTAGTCTCGGTGATATGGCTTCTAATGTTGGAAAAGGCTTAAGTGTAGGTTACCTGGTAGGTAGTGAATTACGGGCATTACTGACGGCGTTTGCAAAAGATAAAAATGTTAATATCCTGTCGACGCCTTCCGTTGTGACTATGGATAATGAAGAAGCCAGCATGATTGTGGGACAAAATATACCTATTTTGAGTGGCAGTTTTACAGCAGGTGCAGGCCTCCCTGCCAATGCCGTTAACACCTATACACGTCAAGATGTGGGGGTTAAGCTTAAAGTCACGCCGCAAATTAATGAGGGTAATGCCATTAAGCTCAAGGTTAAACAGGAAGTGTCCAGTGTTGACCAAACGGTTAAAAACGATACAACGAGTGGTGGAGCAACCTTGAACAAGCGGGAAATTGATACCTCCGTTCTGGTTGACGACGGCAAGATTCTGGTTTTAGGCGGATTAATCGGCGATGATGTCCAAGTATCGGTCAACAAAGTACCCTTCTTGGGTGATTTACCTTTATTGGGTTTTTTGTTTCAAAGTAATACTACGGCAGTTGTAAAAAAGAATTTAATGGTCTTTTTACGCCCGGTTATTATGCGTGACCCTGAAAAAGCCTCTTTAATTACAAACGATAGATACAACGCTTTACGCGGTAACCAAGAACAATCCGGAAAACATGGTTTATTGTTGATGCCCAACGAGCATGCGCCGATACTCCCGGAGTTGACACCCGACAGGTCACAAAACCCGGTTACATCGCAGTCCATCAAATGATAAACACTAATACGGCGGAAATTTTGGATAGTGTGGAGCCAAGCGTTAAATTGCCTTCTTACAGCTTTGCTAAAAGACACGGTATTTTGGTTAAAGAAAGTCCGGAAAACAAGACAGAAATTTTGTATCTGCAAAAAACGCCCAGTCAGGCACTGTTTGAGATTCGAAGACTGGTCGGCAATTCGGTTAACTTTGAGCAAATTAACGAAGAAAGCTTTGAGCGTTTGTTGCAAGAAGTTTACGAGCATAAATCCGGCCATGCCCAACAAATGGTTGACGACATGCAGGACAATCTTGATCTGTCTTATATGGCGCAGCATTTACCCAAGCCCGAAGATTTGCTTGAGAGTGCTGACGAAGCGCCGATTATTCGTTTGATCAATGCTTTGCTAACGGAAGCGATTAAGGAAAACGCCTCGGATATTCATATTGAATCTTACGAAAAACGCATGGTCGTGCGTTTTCGGGTGGACGGCACTTTACGGGAAATACTTGAGCCGCAACGCGAATTTGCACCAATGGTTATTTCCAGGCTAAAAGTAATGGCCAAGCTGGACATCGCTGAAAAAAGACTGCCGCAGGATGGGCGTATTTCCCTTAATATTGGCGGACGAACGGTTGATGTTCGAGTGTCCACGTTGCCTTCCGGTCATGGTGAGCGGGTGGTGTTAAGGTTGTTGGACAAGCAGGCAAATCAGCTCAGTTTACGGCAGATAGGTATGGTCGATCAGGAGTTGGACAGTATTCAGGAGATGATTGTACGGCCGCATGGCATTATTCTGGTTACCGGGCCTACCGGTTCCGGTAAAACCACCAGCTTGTACGCCATTGTTAACCAGCTTAACGAACGTACCCGTAATATCCTGACGGTAGAAGATCCTATCGAATTTTATTTGGACGGTATTGGCCAAACCCAAGTCAACAACAAAGTTGAAATGACCTTTGCAAAAGGCCTGCGAGCCATATTGCGGCAAGATCCTGATATCGTCATGGTCGGCGAAATACGCGACAGAGAAACTGCGGAAATTGCCGTGCAAGCCAGCTTAACCGGGCATTTGGTACTATCAACCTTACATACCAATTCTGCAGTCGGTGCCATTACAAGGTTGCGTGACATGGGCGTAGAACCCTTTTTGCTCGCCTCAAGTCTGGTGGGCGTTATTGCACAGCGACTGGTGCGCAAGTTATGTCCGTTGTGTAAACAGGCGGTGACGGTGCCGGTTCATGAGCTGGAAAAGCTGGGTTATGTTGCCAATGATCAAGACACTGTTAGCGTTTATCAGGCGCAAGGCTGCACACAATGCGGCCAACGGGGTTTTAAAGGCCGTGTCGGTATATTTGAAATTATTCCCATTAATGCTGCAATGCGTAGCCTGATTCATGAATGTGCAGGTGATCAAGCCCTGGAGCAACATGCACGCCTGTTTTCCCGCAGCATTCAGCAGAGTGCGCTCGAAAAAGTGCTTAATGGCGATACCAGTCTGGATGAAGCCATCCGGATTACTCAAAAGGATTAAGCAGACATGGCAGCTACCAACTTTAGACGGGACAGGCAAAAAGGCTTAACCGTCAGGTTAACTCAATGATAAAGCATCAAAAGAGACCGTTCGCTGAGCGGAGTCGAAGCGAGTTGTCCGCTTCGACTCCGCTCAGCGAACGATTTAACCTTAAACTGTCCCGCATTAAGTAGGTAGCAGACATGGCAGCATTTGAATATAAGGCAATCAATGTCAAAGGCCAGACCGTCAAGGGCACTATTGAAAGCGACACGATTAAAGTAGCCAGGCAGCAATTAAAAAGCAACGGACTAACCTTGCTGGAAATAGAAGAAGTCCATAAAAAGGAACAGGGCAGCAAAAGCCCGTTGCTTGCCCAGCGTATCAACATGCGGCAATTAGCGCATATTACCCGCCAGTTGGCAGCGTTGCTGGGTTCAGGATTGTCGATTGATGAAGCCTTGGGTATTACGGCTAAACAACTGGACTCGGCAAAAGCCAAACGAATTCTGCTGGGTGTCAGAAGCCGGATTATGGAAGGGCAAAGTTTGGCACAGGCTTGCGGGGCTTTTCCCGGTACTTTTCCGCCGCTATATCGGGCCACGGTGGAAGCCGGTGAATCATCAGGCAAACTGGATCAGGTGTTACAACGCTTGGCTGATTATATTGGCGATAAAGGTCAGTTACACAGCAAATTGCAGATGGCCATGATTTATCCCGTCATGCTAACGTCGGTGTCCTTATTGGTTGTGATCGGTTTGCTGGCTTATGTGGTGCCGGAAATAACCAGCGTATTCGATAAAATGGGCGGTGAATTACCGACCATCACTAAAGTGCTTATTGCCTGTAGTGATTTCTTTAAACATTATGGCTTGGTGTTATTAGTGGTGGTCATTGGCTTGGCACTAGGTGCCAACGCCCTACTGCAATTACCCGAGCCACGGATGCGCTTTCATTATTTATTGCTGAACATGCCGGTGGTTTCCCGTTTTGCCAAAGGCATGAATACCGCCCGATTTACCCGAACCTTGGCGATTTTGACTAATAGCGGTGTTGAGTTATTACAGGCTTTAAAAATATCAAGTCAGGTGTTGACCAATAATGCCATGCAGAAAGCCGTGGAAACGGCCGCCATCAAGGTTAGGGAAGGGCAAAGCTTAAACAAGGCGATGGAAGCAAGCGGCTTGTTTCCACCGGTGACTATTCATTTGGTGGCCAGTGGTGAGGCCAGTGGTCAGCTACCGAAAATGTTGGCGAGTGCCGCTGATGACCAAGAGCGGGACATCCAGGCGCTAACCGAAATGACCTTGGGGCTGTTTGAACCTATACTCATTTTGTTTATGGGCTTGGTGGTGCTGGCCATTGTGTTGGCGATATTATTGCCGATTTTTGAAATGAACCAACTTGTTCGATAGTTTTAAAAAATGGCTACCCACTTAACGCGGAACAGACCTGACAGGTTTTATAAACCTGTCAGGTCTAACTCCAATATTTTGTACTGGCTAAAGTGGGTAGCCTAAAAAATTATAGTAATGTAATAATAATGTCATTTTTGTTTTCTACGCTTATCAATTTATTCCCGGCAACTGCCCGGGCTTACTTTTAATTTACCGGTTTACTTACCCATGTCTGATAAAAAATACCAAGGCTTTACCCTGATTGAAGTCATGATTGTTGTCGTTATTCTTGGCATTCTGGCGGCCATTATTGTCCCAAAAATCATGGGAAGACCCGACGAAGCCAGGGCAACGCGTGCCCTGCAAGATATTAGAGCCATTACCGCTGCGCTGGATTTATACCGGCTTGACAACTATAGCTACCCAACTACAGAACAAGGTCTGGAAGCACTGGTGACCAAACCCGCCGGTATGGCGCAAGGTACACACTGGAAGCAAGGCGGCTATCTTGATCAAATGCCCTTGGATGCTTGGGGTAAACCGTATTTTTATCTTAAACCCGGTGTTCATGGCGAGTTTGATTTGTATTCTTACGGTGCCGATGGCATTGAAGGTGGAACCGAAGCGGGTGCAGATATAACCAACTGGACTCAGAAATAAGTTGCTTGCATCCCGTAAGGTATGACTACTGCTAAAGGCTTTACCCTGATTGAATTACTTATTGTTCTGGTTTTAATCGGCTTGATAACGGGTATGGCCATGTTGTCAATGGGTACCGCTGATCCGCGTGACCAGCAAAAGCTTGAAGCGGAAAGACTGGTTAAACTGCTGGAACTGGCTACGCAGGAAGCGGTTACCCGTGGCGATAATATAGGTTTTGAATTATTCAGGCAGGGTTATCGCTTTACCGTCGTAAAAAAAAATAAATGGCAGCCAGAAACAACGGATGGGGTGTTCAAATCGCGTATTTTGCTGCCGCAGATGTTGCTGGTACTGGCTATGGATGAACACGATGTGGTCTTAACGCGCCAGCCCGTTGAATCAGTTGATCCAAAACCGCAGATTATTTTGACGCCCGATGGTGATATGGAATTGTTTAAAATCAGAATAACAATCAAGGATAGCGACAGCATTTTTTGGGTGAGCAATACCCCAGAAGACGGCTTGGTAATCAGCACCGAAAACAAGCCATGAATAAGGTTGTTTTTAGCCAGAGGGAAAATGGCTTTACCTTGCTGGAAGTATTGATAGCATTGGCATTACTGGCTATCTTGATGGTGAGTGCCATTAAAATTACCGCAGATAATATTAACAACTTGTGGTATTTGGAAAACAAAACCATTGCGGCGATTATTGCCGGTAATCATGCGGTGCAATTACGCTTGGATAAAGAAAAACCGGAAACACAAGATGGCTGGGATGAAATGGCCGGGCGACGTTGGTATTGGCAAATCAAACGAAATACAGCCGTTATTTCAGGGTTGTGGCGTTACCGTATTGAAGTTTTTTTGGAAGGTGACAAAACGGCTCTTTTTGGTTTAATCAGCGATGTCAGTAAAAACTGATGAAGTCCATATTATTTATCGTTCCCACGCTCCGGCACTTGTCGTTATACACAAATGTCACAAAGTCCGTCATTCCGGCATGGACTGCCGGAATCCCGGCTACATGGACGTATTTGAAATTACCATCCCTGGCACTGGATACCCGCTTCCCGGCGGGTATGACGGTTACTTGAATACTTGTGTATAACGACGAGCGCTGGAGCATGGGAACTATACGGAAAAAATTTTCTACGCAACACAGCAAAAAACAGCAAGGCTTTACCTTGCTGGAAATACTGATAGCCTTGGCTATCTTTGCGGTGATGTCGATGATGGCTTATGCCGGTTTGGCAGCCGTACTTAAGGCACGAGCGGCTACAGAACCCAGGTCTCAACAGATGGCGCAATTGCAAACCACCTTGTATTTGCTTAATGAAGATTTAAGCCAGGTAATCAATCGGCCGATCAGGGATGAATTCGGTAGCCCCGAACCCGCTTTTAGTAGCGGTCGGGGTAATGAAATTCTGGTGTTTACCCGCAGTGTGCCGATAGGGTCTGGCAATGGCGCAGCCAATAGCCTGCATAGAGTCAGTTATCGTTTTGAAAAGGGGGCCTTGTATCGACAGGTTTGGAGCTTGCCGGACAGAACACAGCAAACACAATACCGACGCAGAAAACTGATGGTAGCCGAGCAAGTTACTATAAATTTTTACAGTAAAGAATCACAAGCCTGGTTGCCGTTTAATGGCAGTGGCGGAAGTCCTGATGCGCTTGAAGTCAGTTTTAAACTGGCGGGTTTGGGCAGTATTCAGCGTTTGTTTTTACTGCATCAATGACACTGCGCAAACTTGGGATGCCTACCAGGCAGCGGGGCATTGCGCTAATTACGGTCATGCTGGTACTGGCGGTGGTTACGGTTTCGTTGGTATCAATGTCCAGTGACCGGCAGATGGATATACGCAGAACCGAAAATCAGTTGCGCTCAAGTCAGGCGTGGGAGTATGTGCATGGGCTTGAGGCTTGGGCAGAAAATCAGCTTAACGTTGATTTTGCCACCAATCAATACGACGCACTCACTGATCGTTGGAGTAAACCGCTGTTTTCAACGATTCCCGAAGGCAACGTTAAAGCCGACATCATTGAGTTACAAGGCAGGATTAACCTCAATAATTTATTGGTCGATGATCAAGCCAGTGATGAGGACGTCCAGCGCTTAAAGCGCTTGTTAACCCATCTGAATATCAAGCCCGAGTTGGTAGATGCCATGCTGGATTGGATGGATGCCGACATGGAAATGCGTTATCCAAACGGCGCGGAAGATGAAATCTATACCAAGCTCGTACCGGCCTACCGGAGCGCCAATAGTCCGTTTGCAGAGGTGAGCGAATTATTGCGGGTACAAGGTATCACTCAAACGGATTACGAAAAACTGCTGCCCTATATTTATGTGGCCGAGGGCTACCAACCCGTTAATGTTAATACCGCCAGTGCTGTGGTTTTGCGTTGTATCGCAAAGGACATCAAAAAAGATGAAGCCGAATCCATCTTTAGAGCCAGTGGCAAGCCTTTTGAAAAAGTGGAAGACTTTTTAAAAGACGAAGCGATGGCCGGTATCAGCGTCAACAAAGCCGGTTTGAGCGTGGTCAGTAATCATTTTTTATTATCAGGACAAATCGACATGGGGAAAAACGGTTTAACGTTCCAGTCACAAATACAACGCAGTACCGATGGCACGGTTAAGGTGAACAAGCGGATGCGCAGGAGCTTGCTGGATGGCTGAACAAATTATAGCCAGACTGATTAATCAGCAAGATGCTGGCGTGCAATGGCTGATTGTCAACGCTGCCATGCCGCCTGAAATACAACAGGGAACGTTGCAGGATTTGGCAGTCAGTGCCGGCAATGCAGCGGTTACCTTGTTATTGCCGGCAACAGAGGTCTTGTTGCTGGCAGTCGATTTGCCGGTTAAAAGCAACAGTCAAATCAAAAAAGCCCTGCCTTTTGCACTTGAAGATCTGCTTGCCGATGACGTAGAAACTTATCATCTGGTCTGGCATCGACCTTCCAAAGACACCGTTTATGTCGCGGCAATCAATCAGGACAAACTGCAAACGTGTTTATCGAGTTTTCAGGAAGTTGGCATAAATCTCAACAGCGTTTATCCGGAAACCTTGTGCCTGCCTTATCAGGCAGAGAGTTGTTCGCTGGTTATTGATCGGCACAATGCCATTTTACGGAATGGACAATGGCTGGGTGGCGGTATTGATGTTGAGGTATTGCCTGCGATGCTGGACAAGTTGCTAGCAGAAAATCCGGAACTGGATGGGTTACAAGTCTGGGAGGTTAATAAGCCTGCGCAGTGGTTTTTAGACTTAGCCCTCAACAAAGATCATCATAAATTGGAGGCAGTTTTACCATTTTTACAGGCCGGTGCCGTAAAGTTGGGTGGTGAATTTAATTTGTTAACAGGTGTTTTTGGCCGCAAAAATACAGTGGATTGGCACTGGCAAAAGTGGTTGCCTGCGTTGGGAATTATTCTACTGGCGGTACTGCTACAAACCGGTAATTTGATAAGCGGTTATTGGCAGCAAAAAACAGAACTGGCCGCACTGGAAACAAAAACGCTGGAGCTATTTAAACAAACTTTTCCCGAGATAAAACGGATTGTTAATATCAACGTGCAGGCAGATCAGCAAGTCACTGAACTAAAAAAACACAGCGTAGGGCAGGGCAGTCAATTTATGCAGCTGTTATATCAGACCGGTGAAGTGCTGGCCACAAACCCGGAGTTTAAGTTGCAGCAACTGGATTTTATAAACAACCTAATGCAATTGCAGCTTGCCGCCGCAGATATTAGCCAAATTGAGCAACTTAAGCAGCAGCTCGAAAGCAATAATGCGTTATCAGTAATAGTTCAGTCCGCAGAAGCCGGTCCAAACGGCGTGGAGGCACACCTTGAAATTAAACAAAAATGAGTTTCTGCAACGTCTGGAAGCCTTGTCGCCAAGAGAGCGACTTTTGTCCGCCGGCGTTATTGTTTTTATCGTGTTTTATGCTTTATATCAATTAATTATTGCACCGATAGCCGCAGAAACAATCCTGCTTGAACAAAAAATTAATGCCCAACAGAAAATTTACCACGCTATAAAAAAGACCAGCCTGGAAGTTGCAGAGTTACGTAAAAATCAACAGGACACGGCGGTTGATAGCATAGAGGGTCAATCGATAATGACCGTTATTGATACAAGCAGTAACGAGTTGGATATAAAGCCCGCCATAAAACGCATGATTCCTGAAGGTGCTGACAAAGTGACCTTGTGGCTTGAAAATATTGCCTTCGATAAACTAACCCTTTGGCTGGCCGTGCTGGAAACAAAACATGCCATCACGGTTGAGCAAATTAGCATCAGTCGGGAAAAAACCAACAAAGGTACGGTAACCGCCAAACTGTTACTGAGTCATTAGAAAAACCGATTCCAGTAGTCGAAGCTGTTCAAGTAGATTTAATGGTACTTAGGCAACTCGCAATAAATAAGCCTCCAATTTGGAGTGCAAACCTAGGTTTGTACTCCGGTCTTTAGGCCGCTCGCAATAAATAATCTTCCACTTGATAGTCTCCACACGCTTGGTACACAGCGTTGTAGGAATCATTAAGCCGGATTACCAGTTGGAGTAAAACCGCTTTAGCTGTTTTACAGGCAACAGCTGAAGCGGTTGCACTCCAGTCTTGATTCCCGGAAAGTTATCTTGTTCGACTGCCACAAAAAACGTAACCGTTTTAACGGGTATCCGTGCATCGACTAAAATTAAACCTCAATTTCACCTTCAGTTATCTCAACATCTTTTTCAATGGCTTTAACCAGCTCGTATTTATCTACAAAATAACTCTTAAGCCAGGCGTTAATATCATTTTTTTTGAAAATCAGCGCCGCTTCTGTTTGCAATAAACGTTGGCGTACCTGGTGCTGTGGAAGCAGTAACAATTCTATGTCAGTCATGGATACAAATTTATCAGGGTGCGCATTGCCGTTATTAATAACCTTAAAAAGCTGTTGCTTTTTAAGACCCAAATTCTGGTTTAATTCTTCCCTAAATTCTATAAACAAGGGCAGCAAATCGCTACCGGTGCAATCCAGGTCATGGAGATGGTGCATGCGGTTTAAAAGATTATTAACGGCAAAGCGGTAAAGTTCGGCTTCTCGTACAAAAAGGCGGGATGCTATGGCTTGGATCGCGTTACGGTCATTATTACTTAAGCGCATGGAAACTATTTGTTTTTTTTCGACCTCGGTAAATCCTTGTGATGACATAGTTTAGATGCGGGTTAATAAGTTTGGAGATTCCATTAAAATCCAATTAACGCTAAATATAACTGATTAATGTTACAGCTTTATAACAAAGCATACATTTAATTAATTTGTCATTATTTTAAATCGCTTAGTGTGTTGTGATATTAAATGGTTATAAATGTTGCCGATTACCTTGACTACTTAATGGTGCCCTCAAAGTGTATTACAAACGTAATACATTACAAGCAACTGTCACATACCTGTAATCCAAAAGCTACATTTCTATGCCATACTTTTGCCATGTTAAATGCATTCGGTTTGGATGTTGACTGAACCTAAGGAAGGCAGGAAGCCCATTGCATCAGTCATATTAAAAAGAAGTATCAGGAAGGCTTCATTCACATTTTTAATATTTGGCATTGCCGGGAAAGCACAGTAGTAGTACAGGAAATAGAAGGAAGCTGTATGGTAGCGGGTCGCAGAAATGTTGGGATTTGTAAGCAGTGATTAACTGCACTCAAAATCTTGTAACTTGTAAAGCCCGTTATTTTGAAAGCGGGTAGCCTGTTACAGGTTTTAACTTTATAAGGTGTTAAAGGCAATTAAGCCCACATCTTTTTTGAAAGACTTTTTAAATAGAATAGGTAATAAAATATGAAACAATTTAACAAAACTTTACTCGCTACAGCGTTGATGATCGCTGCCGGTTCTGCTAATGCAAGTATTGCTTATGATCAAGGTGGCTTAAACGAAGCTTTCTTGTCGGCTTATGACAGC
>JBAXTQ010000102.1:0-12779 GCA_037130115.1 Methylococcaceae bacterium | reverse complement strand
CTTGTTAACAATTGACCGACTGGCACCGCCATACCAAGTTAAGCAAGACTGGTGGAATAATGATCACAACCTGCCTGTCGAGTGGAAAATGGCGGTCTGCAAAGACTTATTGAAGCGGTTGATTGCAGAAAAACGGCTACCCACTTTAGACGGGACAAGCAAAAAGACTTAACCGTCATTAAAAGAGACTGTTCGCTGAGCGGAGTCGAAGCGAGTTGTCCGCTTCGGCTCCGCTCAGCGAACGATTTAACATTAAACTGTCCCGCGTTAAGTAGATAGCCACCAATGTGGCCATCATCACACGACCGTGAGTTGCCCGTTACACTGCATCAACCATCAGCGAATTAATCAAATAAGGTAACTCGCAATAAATAAACCCCATCCTATCGTTCCCACGCTCCGGCGTCACTGCCCACAGTTAAGTACAATAATACCGTAGGAGCGGGCCATGCCCGCGATATTTTGGCTGCAATGCTTAGTTTTAGCTTCTTCATCGCGGGCATGGCCCGCTCCTACAATGCTTAACAGTGACGCTCCCGCACCCAGCCATAGCCCCATTTTCCGCGCATTCAAGCCTTCGTTCTCGTTCCCGATTTTCCAGCGTAAACGTCCCGTATGTCATGTGGTTGCCAATACTCACCACTCTATCTTTATCTAATCTTAATCAAACCCATAGGTTTCCTCTCATCTTGCTTATGTAAACTACACGCAGTCGTAAACTTACGCCTAAAGCCGGCTTCAAACTAAACAATATAAGAAGTAGTAACTTACTGGTGATTGGAAATGAATAATGAACTTTTGATAAATCAAGCCCTACATCTTTTTGTTATGTTGAATACCCAACAAAAAGAATCAGACTTGGAAAACAGGATGGAGTTTAGTCGTCTTTACCCTATCGTAAGACGCGCTTTCTGCCGTTATCAGCGTCGACTAAGACACCTTGGCAAAACAGAATACCTGTTTTAAGAGCTTTAATTCAAAGTTTAGTCCACAATGGAGCCAATGCCGTTAAGTTAAGCTGTTGGCTGAGCGGAGTCGAAGCGATTTTGCCGGCTTCGGCTCCGCTCAGCCAACGTGGCTCCGCTCAGCCAACGGTTTATCTTGCCAAGAGGCACTTAACTTAAATAACATTGAAACCTATACCCTTTTTTGGATAAACATGAAAAAAAATAATATATCAGCCCTATTAGTGCTTTCTGTATTAGCTACCGGGTGCGCGTCTATAAGTGGCTAGCGTCCGATTGTCGATCCTCGCATGGATCAACATCCAGAAACTGTTAATCGTGACACGGTTGAGTGTAAGACACTGGCAGATCAAGCATCGGATATCACGAAAGAAATCGGTATGGGCGCTGCTGTCGGTGCGGTTACTGGTGCGGCTGGCGGCGCAGCTGTTGGCGCTATAGCGGGCAGTGCTGCAACAGGCGCTGCGGGGGGGGCTATTTTGGCCATTCCCGCTGGATTGTGGAAAGGCTATGAAGCCAACGAGGATTTTAAACGAGCATTCAAAACATGTATGCGTCAGCGTGGACATACGCTGGTCAACTAAAGGCAACCTTGAAAAACTGCCATTTTTGGGCCTACCCATTTTAGACGGGACAAGCAAAAAGGCTTAACCGTCAATACGATTAACTTAATAATAAAGTATAAAAAGAGACCGTTCGCTGAGCGGAGTCGAAGCGAGTTGTCCGCTTCGACTCCGCTCAGCGAACGATTTAACCTTAAACTGTCCCGTCTAAAAAAGTTGGCCGTCTAATAATCCAAGCCCACTCGTCACATAAGTTCTCCGCCTGCTTTAGCACCAGTTGCACAGCCTCTTCCTGTTTGGCGGGATTAGCGCACAAACACGCCAACCTCCTGCCGAACATCAGTTCACCCATGGTTTTTTTATAACCGCAAAAAACTCCCACAGTCCTCCCATTACATCCCCGGCAATTTGTCAGATACTACCCACCATGTTGAGGAAGCGGGTTGATAGCGACAAACCAACCCCTTCAAAAACCAATAATTTATAGTTGATAATCACGAGGGCACAGTGATTACAACCAGACCTTTAAGCAAACAAATTCAACGAAATCACCAGGAGTTCTGACATGAACAAAGTACCGGAAGCTGTTTCAACAAAATTCACCGAATTGTTCGCCGCCCTTCTTAGCGCCACGGATGATTTAAAAATGGCAGGCGCTGAAGCTTGTTTAATAGGTGACTTTTCACAGGTTACAGATATTAATGATTCCTGCCGCAAGCTACAAGGGTTAGAATCGGACATCAAAGCGGCCATCAATAATTTTGGCGCAAAATATCATGCGCGGTCGGTGGAGACAACGGGGTTTTACAAAAATGACAGTAATCGCACCCGAAAACAAGGCGGGCGTTTACGGGTAACCGTGGCGGGCAAAGTCATAGAAAAAAACACCATCGCCGAAACCTTTGTGGAAACATTGAAAGTTTTTGGCATGGAGCGGGTGGCGAAGCTCAATAAGGTGCTCACCAAGATTCCGCTTGTCGCCAGAACACCCGTAGTAAACAGTTACCAGAATCAAAAGCTCTGTGACGGATGGTACATAACAACTCACTTCAACAAGCATACAGCAACAAACATGTTGGAAGATATTGCAAAAGGATTAAATATACCGGTTAAACTCGAATTTATTGAAAGGTGATTTGTAATGGAATCCGTTTGATTGACAGGAAACCATAACACCAGCGCATAGGCAATAAAACAATTTAACACTTGCCTGCCATAAGCACACAAACTAAACAAAAAACAATGGACGAGATCATGACCGAACTACATACCCAAGCAATTTCTGAAATGCAACAACAAGCTAACAATGGTGACGCACAGGCTCAATTTGATTTAGCTTATTGTTTTGCGCACGGGCGGGGTATTCAAAAAAATACTGAGCTGGCTTTTAATTGGAATCAAAAAGCGGCTGAACAAGGTCTTGTTAATGCTCAATTAGCTATGGGATTTTATTATTTTTTAGATGTCGATGAGAAACAAACTAAAAGGTTAATAGACAGGGATATGCTTGAATTCGCGCTTAACAATCCACCATCGCCTGATCCGCTTGAATTAGGGGTTAGCCTTGCTTGGAAAACAGATATTAAGCAACGCGCTGATGCTGAACTCGCTTTTGCTTGGTTTAAAAAAGCCGCTGAACAAGGCTGTGCAGAAGCGCAATATTGGTTAGCTCGTTGCTACTATGACGGATTAGGTATTGAGCAAAGTGGTGAGCTCGCTTTCGAATGGTTTAAAAAATCGGCTGAACAAGGTTTTTCCGAATCGCAATATTCCTTGGCCCTTTGTTACTCCAACGGAACTGGTGTAGAGCAAAGTAATGAACTTGCCTTTGAATGGATTACAAAAGCTGTTGGGGCTGACAAAACCGAATTATATTTTCCCTTTGGTGGAGAAGCTTATTTATTTTTAAGCGATTTATATTTTTGTGGCAAAGGTGTTGAAAAAAATAACGAACTTTATTATAAATGGTTTGAGAAAGCCGCCGAAAACGGAAATGTAGAGGCCAAGAAAC
The DNA here is from genome assembly GCA_037130115.1 of Methylococcaceae bacterium. Classification (GTDB taxonomy): domain Bacteria; phylum Pseudomonadota; class Gammaproteobacteria; order Methylococcales; family Methylomonadaceae; genus Methylobacter_C. The sequence continues at coordinate 9,240 of JBAXTQ010000102.1, read as the reverse complement.
ATTTTAAAGAGCTGTTTTTTGGTGCCGGTATAGGTTACAGAACTGGACAACATGATGGTGAGGAATTTGAAATAATTCCCGAATTGGCTTTTGAATTGTTTTGTAAAGCCGCAAATTACGGTTCAGTCCATGCTCATTGGTGTATTGGAGAATGTTACCAAAATGGCATAGGAGTAGAAAAAAATGACAAATTGGCATTTGAGCATTTTAAAATGGTATTAGAATTAGCTGATGCAGATATTAGTAATGAGTTATCAGAGGATTTAAGAACAGCGGCTAATTTAAGTATTTCAAAGTGTTATCGTGAAGGGAAAGGAGTTGAAAAAAATGAGGAGCTAGCCAATCAGCATTGTGATCGTGTCGATAACGATAGCTTGGGAAATGCATTCTATGAAGGGCTTATGCACCATTCGCCAAAGGCAGCCTTTGCAAAAGAAGCTCTAGGCTTAAGGCTTCATTTACATAACTCATTAGGAGAATTTGACAAAGCAACTGATCATGTTAATAAAGTATTCGAGAATGCAGATGGAAGCGACAACACATTTAAAGAGATAAGTTTAGAACTCATAAAATCAAAAAAGGAACTCGAAGAAAAAAACCAACAATTGCAAAAAGCAAAAGATGAACTGGAAGACATGATGTCCATGTTCGCGCATAAATTCCGTAGTCCACTTGATGCGATTATCTACAACACCACACACGAAAATCAGGTAAAGCTATACACCGAAGCCGCGCAAACTATGCGGGGCTTGCTCGATATATTCAGCCTCATTTCCACAGATGCCGCCTTACTTAAACGAAAATTGATGGCAGACAATTATGGAAATGGCAGATTGACAACAACATTCAGTAAGGCGCTGGATATGGTCTTGCTACATTTGCTCACTAATTCGAACAGAGAAAAAGTTCGTCAGCACTATATTGTCTATGCCAAATTAAATGGCAAAGTCGATTCCAACATTAGCAGAAAGGTATGGCGTGAGGACTTCTTTGAACTGGAACAAAGCCTGCAAACGGATTGGGAGCAAGGTTTTGCGACACTAATTTTGCAAAGTGCTTCATTGACCGACAAATTAGACTGGGTATCCAAGTATTTTTTCCCCATAGAACTCATCGGGTTTGACCGTGAAGACATTGAGTTTGAAGAATATGGTATTACCGAATCGTTGTTGATGATGGTCATAAACGAGATAGCGGTAAACGTTTTCAAATATTACTCGTGTGAATCCAAACAACCGGTAATTATTGAATGGGTCGAAAAGAATGGTTCGCAAGTTATTAGTTGCAGAAATCCAAGTTATGGTAGCGAAAGAACCATATTCAAGGGGAGTCAAAAAGGTCATGTTTTCTTATCGACCTTGGCTCGAAATATCGGCAGCCACTTTATCAAACCAATCCCGCAAGATGAGTTTGTGGTAGAGTTTGGCATTCCCAATGAACTTTTGATTTCCAACAAATAAGAGGCGGTAATGAGTTATTTTTTATGGATAGAGGATTTTGACGGCTGTGAGGTCAAGGCGACAGCTTCGGATGTGCTGAGTGAAATTACCCCGGATGCTGTTAATTGTTCTGATAAAGAAGAGCTTAAAAGATATTTAAAATCAGAAAATCTATTCCTTGAGTTAAGCCTACAAGATGGTCTGGAGTTTATAAAAAACAGATTGGAGGAAATTGATTACATTATTCTCGACATAAACTTAGTGCCTTATCTTGAGGACGATCCAATCAATTCTTGCTTGAAGAGCATTTTAAGTGAGTTTCATAATTATTCTGCGCAAGAAAATGAGTCGTTATTGAAACAGCGAGAACGGATTAAGGCGTTATGCTCAGATGCACAATTGAAAGAAAATGGCGGTTATTATCTTTTCACTCAATTAATTGTTGAAAAAGGTTTTCCAAAACAACATATTTTGTTTTGTTCCAACCATGGCGATACTACCACCAGCATACAAGATACCTTTAAATCAGCAAAAATAGCATTGCCTCCTATCTATAAAAAATCTGATAAAGAAGTTAATGAGTGGGTTAAAAGCTGTTATGAAAATCCATATTCACGGTTGCGGCGAGGGATTATTGAAGGTTGTAAGTATTTAAAAGATTATTTAGAAAATCTGCCCGAAGAAAAGCTAAATTTTAACAATTTCATTAAGAACACTGAAAAACAAGTAAATCTTGCCGATATGCACGATTACTTGGACGTTTTAGAAAACTTTTTACCATTGCGCGAACCTAGCGATAAAGCCGCGCTATATAAATTATTTATCAGAACGTTAGCGCACGAATGGGAAGCCGCTGATTTTATAAAAGGTGAAGCATGGATCATGAAATGCACACGTAACTGGATAACACATAATTCAACGTTATTTAACGAACTGGACGAAAAAATATTGGCTTATTTGTTTATCATTAATATGCGCGTCATGTTCAGCTTTGACGAAGTAGCGCAACCTTACGAAGAAATATTGCTCGATTTATTTAAAGAAGATGATTTATCGGTAGCCATTTTTAAAAACCAAATAGCTGATCAATTATTCCCACTGAGTAAAGCTTATCTTGATCTTAAAAATCTCGTACTAAATGAACGTAAAAATAAAAATAATAATGTTCATGATGGATTTTATTTTAATGAGTTAGCTAATAATCTTCAGCAAAGCAATTCATCTTTAAAAAATGATAAACAATTATTTTCTAAATTACTTTATCAAATGTTTTGGCTCACCACATCCAATCCATTTATTAGTACAGGCTACAAAAGAAACTTGCTGGAAATAAAGTTTTGGGATTTTAATTACGCTGAAAAGCCTTATCTTTTTGAACTGGCACGGCACATCTACAGCCGCAGTTTTTCATAAAGTGAAAGATTATGCGAACAACACACTGACTATAATCGTGAAATATTAAAAGGAGCTACCATGTCTTTATCCATTCAATTACCCGACAACCTGGAACAGCAGTTAACTATTTATTGTCAACAGCATCACCTTTCCAAAAACGAAACGATTCGTTTAGCACTTGAACGTTTATTATCAATGGCTAACAAACCATTAACCCCTTATGAACTGGGTAAAGACGGCTTTGGTTCAGACCAAACCCACGAAGGTGATATTGCACAACATACTAAAGATTTGCTAAAAGCGCGGTTTACTAATAATGCTGATCGTTGATACCAGCTTTTTAGTCGCATTGTATATTCGCCGCGATAAACTGCACCAGCAAGCTTTAAAATTTTTACAAAAAAACGAACAGGCGTTAATAACGGCTGCCCCTGTTATTGTCGAATGTTGTTATTTTTTAGATACCAAAGCAAAAATAGCTTTATTAAACTGGGTGGTCTGTGGCGGGATTCAAGTTGTTGATATTCCCGTAACGGCTTACCAAGAAATAGCACAGACCATTGAAAAATACGCTGATCATGATATTGACTTTACCGATGCGGCAGTGATTTGGTTAGCCAATAAGTATCAGCAACAGCAGATTTTAACGGTAGATAAAGCTGATTTTTCTACCTTTCGGTTAAACAATAACCAATGGTTTCATTTGTTGGAATGGTATCAATCGGCTGCTTCTTAACAGCTAATTGCCGATATTTATTAGTTCAAAACTTTAACAGCCGAGTAAATAATGACTACCGTTCAAATCCAAATCCCCGACCAACTCTTGCAACAAGCACGCTATTTGGTGCAACAGGGCTGGGTTGCCAATATGGATGACTTGATCGCCGAATCAATGCGTCGTTATCTGGAATCGCACCGTGAATCGATGACCGAACGCTTTATTCGTGAAGATGTCGATTGGGGTCTGTATGGCCAAAAATAGCCACGAAAAGTCTAGGCATTTCATCATGGAATTTAGAATAAATAGCTTGAAAATCACATGTCCGCACCGTTAATCCAATCACTCATCCCTCACCTACCCCGCTTTGCCGAAGAAGACGGGGATTTTTATAGCGTTCCACGCGACGTCTTGGTTGACAGGCTATGCCTGCAACACTCGATTGATCGTGCGCTTGCTGAAAATACGATTGCCTTGCTGGAAACCCTGCTGAATACCTTGGCGGTTTTAAATACCGAATATTTACAAAAAGGCAATTGGTGTTTTGTGTCTTTTCCGGCGCAATTAATGGCGCTATCGGTTTTGACGGCACTAAGCGACAGCAAGTCACATTTGTTTGCGCCTAACTTTTGGAATACCCAAGGCGTTTCCAATGACAAGAAAAATCAACAACGCGATGTGTTGAACTTTGTAGAAACCGCTCGATACCAAAACCATGCAAGTCAACAGGCACAACCCATCCGCTACTGTTACGTTGCCTGGAGCATAATCAAACTGGATGGCAAGATTTTATTTTATCAACGCGAAGACACGCAAAAACGCTTTGATAAATCAGCAGGCGACTATGGATTGCTCGGCGGCAGAGCCAATCAACAGGACATCCCCTGCGCTGACAAAGCCGCCTTGCTTAAAGAATTGCAAGCACCCGATTCCGGGCTAATCAAAAACGCCTTACCGGAAACCCTGAAACGGGAGTTACGCGAAGAAGCGGGCTTACTTTTTGAAACCCATTACACCTTCAACCCTTGGCGCTGTTTAAAACCTTATCAGCAAGTTCAAGGCACCGCTCCAAACCATGCGTTAACGGAATATTATCTGGATATTTTTCAGATTGATTTAACGCTGGAAGGCACTCTTTTCTTGCTAAAAAAAATAAAAACTGATGAACGCTTGACCTGGTTTTCAATAGCAGAAATGGTTAAAGGCGAAACAGCTGATGGAAAAATAGCGTACATCAAAGCGTTAATTGATGATTTTATCAGCGATAACTCGGCACTTGAAACCGCGTTAACGGCTTTACCAGACAGCTTTAGCCCCCATTATTTATTTCAACCGACCAAGTATGGACTGACGTTGCCGATGGCTCACAACAGGCCTTTGTTGGCCGGTGTGTTGGGTAAAGAAAAACCGTTGGCGATAAATTTTACTGACCGGCAATTAGCCCTTTTATTGGGCTTGGCCTCACACTTACGCGGGTTTGACTTTGCAACGATTGAGAAAACCATTACCCTGCATCCCTTTGGCTGGATTGAAGTGAACAATCATTCAAATTTTCAAACAGAACTTGTCAGTTTGGCCGACTCACTTAAACAGTCCGACTTAATCATTGAAAATGACCGCGATCAGTTTTTCCGTTTGTCGATAAGTCCGGAGGTGGTTTATTTTGATGAAAAGCTGTTTTCATTGACCGTCAAAGAAGCCGACCTGAATAGCGTCCAATCAAAAATTCCGGTGACCATTCAGAGAGATTCTTTTGACACGGCTTTTGGTCAGGTTAAAGGCCACTCAGAAGTATTTAAACTGACGCTTGAATTTGTCCATAAACTAAAATCATTAACGGTTAATCAATTTTCTACAGAAAATGAGGAGGCGGTAAAAATTGAAGACGCCTATAAAAAAGGTCTGCATAAAGAGTCCCGATTTTTGGCATTAGGCTTGAAAGGTTTAATTCGTCGAGAAGATGGTCTCTTTAAATTTGTTCCGCGTTATATAAACGACTAATAAGGCAACTCGCAATAAATAACACCCGCCAAGTTTCACAATACTACTGTTTAGCTGAGGGTGCGCGATGCGCACACTACTACTGTTTTCATGAGATTAAAAAACTTTCTTATCCGTGTCTATCCGTCAAATCCGTGTCATCAGTGTTCCATTTTTTAATGGCAGCGCGATGCGCACCAATAAATTGATGTTTACTAAATTTTAGGCAATAAAAAAGCCTTAGATGAAGAACATCTAAGGCTTTAAATTCTTTGGAGCTAGTGAGGGGATTCGAACTCCTGACCGGTTGATTACAAATCAACTGCTCTACCAACTGAGCTACACCAGCAAAGAAACGTCATTATACACAATAAATTTTCTTTGCCAAATTTTTTTTTTATTTATTTGGCTTTCTTGCGATTTTATTTTTGCCAAAGCTTTTTTCATTCCGGTTATTATCAAGGCCGGTATATTTGGTTTTAAAATGCTGGATCTTGCCAGATGCTTCAACGGTGCCTTTAGGCTGATAAGAGGGAATCAAATGGTGCTTGCCATTGCCTATCAAATCGTTGCGACCCATCGCATTTAACGCGTCACGCAATAATGGCCAATTTTTGGGATCGTGATAGCGCAAGAAGGCTTTATGCAAACGACGTTGCTTGATGGTTTTAGGTATCGGCATATCTTCAGCCTTACGACTTACCTTATGCAGCGTATCTTTACCCGAGTGATACATCGCGGTGGCGATGGACATGGGCGATGGCAAAAATGCTTGCACCTGATCAGCTCTAAAACCGTTACGCTTTAGCCACAAGGCCAGGTTAAGCATATCGATATCGGTAGTTCCGGGGTGAGCGGCTATAAAATAAGGTATCAGGTATTGTTCTTTACCGGCTTCTTTGGAATACTTATCAAACATTTCCTTAAAGCGATCATAAGTGCCCATTCCCGGTTTCATCATTTTTGATAACGGCCCCAGCTCGGTATGTTCCGGGGCAATTTTAAGATAACCGCCGACATGATGAGTGACCAGCTCTTTAACGTATTCAGGTGATTCAACGGCTAAATCGTAACGCAGACCGGAGGCAATAAATATCTTTTTGATACCAGGCAAGGCGCGTGCTCTGCGGTAGAGCTTAATCAAATGAGTATGATCGGTGTTCAGATTAGGACAAATGCCCGGATAAACACAAGAGGGTTTGCGACACGCGGCTTCAATCTTTTCATCCTTGCAAGCCAGGCGATACATATTGGCGGTGGGGCCGCCCAAATCAGAAATGTGACCGGTAAAAGCGGGTGACGTATCACGGATGGCTTCAATTTCCCGAATGATGGAATCTTCGGAACGGCTTTGAATGATGCGTCCTTCATGCTCGGTAATTGAACAAAAAGTACAGCCGCCAAAACAGCCGCGCATGATGTTGACCGAATGTTGAATCATTTCAAAAGCAGGTACATTGGCGTTGCCATATTCTTTGTGCGGCACACGCGAATACGGCAGATCAAAAACGCCATCCATTTCTTTGGTGGTTAACGGAATCGGGGGTGGATTAATCCAGACTTGACGTAGTCCATGCTGTTGAATTAACGGCCGCGCATTGCCCGGATTGGTTTCACCGTGCATAACCCGTGAGGCGTGGGCATACAAGACAGGATCGTCTTTTACGGTTTCATAAGCGGGAATGCGAATAACGGTTTGAGAGCGCTGGTCTCTGACTAACTGTTTGAGCATGACCACGCTGGAGAGCGAGATCACTTTTTCATTAGGATCGCTGTCATCCGGTTTTTTGTCACAAGCGGGTTCTTCCTGATACGGATTCTGTATGGGACTTAGTGCGCCCGGCCGGTCAATATCCGTAGAATCTTTAACCACCCAGCCTTCAGGTATTTGTTTAACAAAATGTACCGTGCCACGGATGCCTTTAAGCTCGGAGATGGCTTCACCCTGCCCCAGACGGTGGGCAATTTCAACAATTTGCCGCTCTGCATTGCCATATACCAATAAATCGGCCTTGGAATCCAGCAATACCGATTTACGTACTTTATCAGACCAGTAATCATAATGGGCGATGCGTCGCAGACTGGCTTCTATGCCGCCGATAATAATCGGCACCTCTTTATAAGCTTCACGGCAGCGATGCGAATAGACATTAACCGCACGGTCAGGACGCTTTCCCGCTGCACCATTGGCCGTATAAGCATCATTTGAGCGGATTTTTTTATCAGACGTATAGCGGTTAACCATTGAATCCATGTTGCCGCCAGTCACGCCAAAAAACAGATTGGGCCGACCCAGCTTGGTAAAATCAATGGCACTGGTCCAGTCAGGCTGGGAGATAATGCCGACTCTAAAGCCCTGAGCTTCCAGCAAGCGGCCAATCAATGCCATACCAAAACTGGGATGATCAATATAAGCATCGCCGGTGACCAAAATAACATCGCAACTATCCCAGCCCAGTTCGTCCATTTCTGCTCGGCACATGGGCAATACAGGTGCTACGCCAAAGCGTTGCGCCCAGTATTTACGGTAGCTAAAAAGGTTCGGTTCGGTTTGTAAAGCAGTGGATGTCATGTTTTAATCACTTGGCTAAGGGTACTGGCGTTATGTTTTTTAAGGTCTTTTAAAAAAGTCGGGAATTCAATTTGATACTGTTGTTCAAGATCCAGAGCGAGGATTCTAAGCTCTTTCATGGAAAAAACGGGTGAATAGTTATTAAAAGCCAGGGCAATAATGTTGCCTTTATCTCGAACGGGCAAAAATAATATTTGCCAGTTAAAAACGCGTCCCAGCCACTGGGAAACTTGCTGAAACTCTGGATTATTGGTGCCGCCCCACAAATTGATGACCATAATACCCTCTTTTTTTAACAAGGCTCTACACGCATCAAAAAAAGCTTCATTACAAATTGAAGTGGCCATGCCTTCATGATCAAACGCATCGATAAACAATAAACTATAATGTTCGCGATAGGGTTCTGCGCGTTGGCGTATATAGTCGCCGCCATCATCCACTATAATTTTAAGGCGATGATCCAAGGGCAAGCCAAAATGGCTGCGGGCAATTTTTACCACGCTTTTTCTAAACTCTACCGCTTTTAAACGACAATCGGGAAAATGCTGAAGCAAATGCTTGGTTAGTGAACCGCCGCCCAAGCCAATAATCAGGGCATCGTCATCCAGCGTTGGTTTAAATAGCAACCAACTCGCCATTGCCCGTACATAATCCAATTCCAGTTTGTAAGGGTCGGCCAACAACATGCAGCTTTGTCGCGGATGCGAGCCAAAATGCAGGGATCTGACGCCTTTACGGTCGATAACTTCAAGGATTCCTTCATCATCGTGACTTTCGTGGATAAGCAGGCCGTCATATTTGTACATATTAAAACTGGTAAGCGTCTAAACTATAAACGATTATTATACACGAGGTTCAGGATTAACCGACGGTATTGGTTGGTATTACTTTATCCGGAAGACTGTCGTCTTTATGATTTAAGGGTATTGCTGTTTAAAAAATACGGCTACCCACGTAAGGCTGAACCTTTTAAAGCTAAGCCTTGCGGCTTGTCACGCCTTACGTGGGCAGCCATTTTATGTAACGACATCCGTGTCTTGTAAGGGCAATCCCTTGCGGTTGCCCTGCCAACATCGTGGCATTAGGTGATTTCTGGAGAATATTTTACCCATTAAAAGTAGGATTTTCCCAATCAA
>JBAXTQ010000101.1:0-12897 GCA_037130115.1 Methylococcaceae bacterium | reverse complement strand
ATGTGTTGGATAGATTGGTTTTCTGGACGCATGGGGTTATGCGTCAGGGCTGGGTTAGATTACAGAGCAAGCTATCTAAATATGCCAATCCCACAACAGCTGATGAAATTGCCAGAAGACTAAATGAATTGGGATTTGATTTCAACACTGTTTTACCGAGCAGTCTTAATTAAAATTACTTAATAAAGAGGAGTTAAAATAATGCCCGAAAAAGACACAATTATTGAACATCTTCAACGGCAAGGTGTATCACGCCGTTCTTTTCTTAAATTCTGCACATTGGCCGCATCCAGCATGGCCTTGCCGCTCAGCTCCATCGCATTTATTTCTGATGCGTTGGCAGCATCCCCCAGACCTAAAGTTATCTGGCTATCGGCGCAGGAATGCACAGGATGCAGTGAAACCTTATTGCGGGCCTACGATCAGTATCCGGTAGAAAGACTACTTCTGGATATGATATCGCTTGATTATCACAATACCTTGATGGCACCTTCAGGTTCAGCGGCCGAAAAGTCGCGTCTTCAGTCCATAGCAGGCGGTGGCCATGTCGTGGTCATCGATGGATCTATTCCGCTTAAGGAAAACGGTGCATGGTCGGTTGTTGGCGGCCGGACTATCCTTGATGTTTTGCAAGAATCGGTGGTGGACGCAGGACTTGTACTTGCGGTCGGTAATTGCGCCGCCTTTGGCGGTTTGCCTGGCGCTTTTCCCAATCCTACCGATGCCCACGGCATCGACGATCTGATTAATAAGCAAAATAAATTATCCATCACAGCACCACTAATCAATATACCCGGATGCCCACCGATACCGGAAGTCCTCACAGGGGTTATCGTTAACTATATTCTCAGTGGCGGTCAGGCTCCCGCTTTAGATAGCTTAAAACGTCCTTTACCCTACTACGGAAGTGTAGTTCACGATAATTGTTCACGACTGGAGCACTTTCATAAAGGCCGGTTTGCCAAGAGTTTTGACGATGCAGGGGCACGGCAAGGCTATTGTTTATTGGAATTGGGCTGCAAGGGCACCCTTACCCACAATGCTTGCACGACGACAAAATGGAATAAGGGCACCAGTTTTCCAATGCATTCCGGACATGGCTGCATTGGCTGTTCCGAACCCAATTTCTGGGATCGTACAGGCGGCTTTTACAAAACCTTGTAGTCGCCATTAATTTAAAAATTAAAAATGTTAGCCTTAAATACATTAATAATTGAGGAATAATTATGAGTAAAGATGTTGTTAATCCAGTCACGGCCAATGACGACGATGATAATCGTTCACGTACCGTTGTTGTTGATCCGGTCACGCGCATTGAAGGGCATCTGCGAATTGAAGCGGAAACCGACAAGAATGGGGTTATTACCCGCGCCTCCAGTGCCGGAACCATGTTGCGCGGCATTGAAATTATTTTAAAGGATCGTGACCCACGTGATGCCTGGGCTTTCACGCAGCGCATTTGTGGTGTCTGTACCTCCTCACATGCCATCACCTCGGTGCGTGCCATAGAGGACGCGCTGCAATATAAAATTCCGGTAAATGCCCATATTATCCGTAATCTGATAGATGGCGCTCAATTTGTACATGATCATGTGGTGCATTTTTACCACCTGCATGCCTTGGATTGGGTAGATGTTGTTTCTGCGCTTGGTGCAGATCCTGCGATAACGGCAGGCTTGCAAAAATGTATCAGCCCCACCCGCCAAGTCAATAATACTACGGCCTATTTTAGCGGTGTCAAAACCAAGCTTAAAAATTTCGTTGATTCCGGTCAACTGGGTATTTTTAAAAATGGTTATTGGGGACACCCTGAATACAAGCTGCCGCCCGAGCTTAATTTATTGGCTTTTGCCCATTATCTTGAAGCACTGGCGTGGCAACGCAGTGTTGCCCGTTTACATGCCGTGTTTGGCGGCAAAAATCCGCATCCCAGTTTTGCCGTGGGCGGTATGCCTTGTGCGGTGAGTCTTGACGGAACGGGTAACCCAATAGATGGAAATACCCGAATAGACCAACAAGGGTTAACCTTGGTGGCTACCATCATCCAGGAAATGCGTGATTTTGTCGATCAGGTTTATGTACCCGACACGCTCGCCATTGCCGGTTATTACAAGGACTGGTTTACTAAAGGCGAAGGGGTTGGTAATTTTCTGACCTATGGGGATTTCCCGTTTACCGCAGGTCTTGCTCCCGATAGCGATAGCCTTGTCGACCCGAATAAATTATTTATTCCGCGTGGCGTCATTCTTGATAGAGACCTTTCTGTCGTACATCCTTTGGATATGAACGATCCGCAACAAGTCCAGGAATTGGTTAGCAGTTCCTGGTATGACTATAGCACAGGAAAAGATGCGCCTTTGCATCCATTCTCGGGAGAAACAACGCCCAATTACAGTGGGCCGGTACCGCCTTATGCGCATTTGGACGTAAACCAGTCTTATTCCTGGGTAAAATCGCCTCGCTGGAGAGGCAAAGCGATGGAAGTCGGGCCACTCGCTCATGTATTGATGCTTTACGCTAAAGGTCACGCCGGCACCCAAGCTTTGGTTGATAAAACCTTAACCGATCTTAAACTACCGCTTACTGCCTTGTATTCTACGATGGGCAGAACGGCGGCGCGGACGTTGGAAGCCAAAATTCTTGCTGACGAAATGGCCGTCTGGTTCGCTCAACTTCAGGATAATATAACCCATGGTTATTTGCGTACGCATAATCCCCAATACTTTGACCCTAAAACCTGGCCTGCACAAGCTAAAGGCGCGGGTTTTCTGGAGGCTCCCAGGGGCGCACTGGGACACTGGGTGGTCATCAATAACGGTAAAATTGCCAATTATCAAGCGGTGGTGCCCACGACGTGGAATGCCGGCCCCCGCACTTTTGTCGGCAGCACCGAAGTTTCCGGCCCTTATGAGGCAGCGCTAAAAGGCCATAAATTATTCAACCCTGAGCAGCCGCTTGAAATCCTTCGAACCATACACAGTTTCGACCCTTGCATGGGTTGTGCCGTGCATTTGATGGATGCCGACGGCAAAGAACTCATTCAAGTTAAGGTGCTGTAGCAGGATTCTTTAATTAATCAGCGTAATTAATTTTTATTATTGGAAATATACCATGTCAAATAAACGTTACCTGGGTGCGCTAATTACCACCTTTAGTCTACTCATTACAACAACGGCCCAAGCGCATACGCTAACTGCCGAAGCAATTTCCGGGTTAGCGGGAATGATGCACCCTTTGCTGGGTTTGGATCATTTGCTGGCCATGCTGGCGGTCGGTTTGTGGGCAGCACAACAGGGGGGTAGTCGCCTCTGGCAATTGCCGCTGGCCTTTTTGAGCATGATGCTGTTTGGCGCAGTACTTGGGCAAAGCGGATTTACACTGCCTTCAATAGAGTCGGGCATTGCCAGTTCATTACTTCTGTTGGGTCTAATGCTCATGCTTGCAATACGCTTGGCGATAGTGCCCAGTATGCTTATGGTTGGCTTGTTTGCGATGAGCCATGGTTATGCACATGGCACGGAAATGCCCCAAGCATTAACCCTGATTGATTATGCTGTAGGCTTTATGCTTGCCACTGCTGCCTTACATGGCTTGGGTATCGGCCTGGGTCTGTTTGCCCGTGGCGTGCACAACGAAAAGATATTACGTATCAGTGGCATCGCAATCAGTTTAACGGGAGCCTGGTTATGGACTTGAGGCTTCAGAAAAAAAGAGACCAGATAAGTCAAATGATCAATTGAATGGAGACTGAGATGCACAAACAAATTAGAGTCCTTTTACCGCAACTGCTATTAACGCTGGCTGCACTGACCGTTTATACGCCCAATAGCCATGCCTTTGGCAGTTATGGCAGCACTGTTAATGCTGCGTGTTTAACCTACAATGGTACACAACCCTATACGGGTGACTGTACCTTGTGCCACAACCCAACGGGTTCAAAACTTATAGGGAAAACTCTCCCTTTTTCCTGGTGGGCAAACCAACTGCAACTACCTACCCCGTTAAACAATTTTTGTCCTCCGCAAACTAACCCGTTACCGAATGGCGTTATTAGCACACCTGCCAATAACGCAACAATCAACATGGGCACGGTTGCTTTTACCGCGACAAGCACTTATCTTGGCACTAACCTGCCTTTAACTTATGCGTGGAATTTTGGCGGGGCGACTGCTAATTCAACGGTGCAAAATCCGTCAGTCGTTTTAAATAAGGCAGGGACTTTCACTGTCACTTTTACCGTCACTGACAGTAAAGGCTTTACTGATCCAACCCCTGCGACGATAACCCTTGTCGTCAAAGACCCCAACGCCAATCAGGCTCCTAACGGCACTATCACTAACCCGGCTGGTAATTCTTCTATCAACATCGGTACTACGCTTGGCTTTGCCGGCACAGGGATCGACCCTGACAATAACACGCCATTAACCTATGCGTGGAATTTTGGGGGCGGGACAGCTAACTCGACACTGCAAAATCCAACCGTTGCGTTCGCCACTGCCGGGATTTATAGCGTAACGTTAACGGTAACCGACAGCAAGGGTTTAAGTGACCCAACGCCAGATTTGCGGACTGTTACCGTCAGTACCGGTACAACGGCCTCATCCTGTACTGATCAAGACAAAGATAAGTTCAGTTCTGAAGGCGGTGTCTGTGGCCCGAAAGATTGTAATGATAACAATGCCGCCATCAATCTGGGAGCGATAGAAATATGCGCTGATAATATCGACAATGATTGCAATGCACTGGTTGATAAAGATGATCCGCACTGTAAAAGCGGAGATTGTGTCGCGCAGTTGCTGAATAAAATTGAAATCACTTCAGCTGCCTGGGAGCAAGACGATCGCAAGCTAACCGTCAATGGCCCCTGGACAACGGCAGGCGATACCATTAAATTGACTGATTCACTCACCGGTACAGTTGAGGGTACGACCCAAAGCACTAAGTCGGGATGGTCATTTAATTTAGAAGAAGTGGCAATAGCACCGTGCAGGATTCGTGTCGAAATTAACGGACGTTCCGGTGAGCGCGACGTGGCTTATGCCCCGTCAAATTGCAGTGGCAAACCGGCAGCCACCAATAAACTGCCAGTCGCAAACGCAGACAGTGCGGCAACGACACAAAATGTTCCTGTTAATATCGCGGTGCTTGCTAATGACACCGATCCGGATAAAGATACGTTAAGCATCATAGTATTCACCCAGCCTGAACATGGCAAGGTGACTCAAAACGGCCTAATCCTGGCTTATATGCCAACATCAGGCTATAGCGGCAATGATAGCTTCACCTATACCCTATCTGATGGTCATGGCGGCACTGCAAAAGCAACAGTCAGGGTCACTATACAGAAAGCAGTGTCAATTCCACCAATTAAGGTAGTCATTAATTCGGCTACGTGGAACAGTCGCGACAAGAAGTTGTTAGTGAGTGGTTCGGGTGGCGTAAAAAGTGCATCAGTGAAAATACTTAATGCAACTACCAAGGCCACTCTTGGAACGACAAGCTCGGAAGATAATGGAAAATGGGCAAAAACCATAGAAAAACCATCTATTGTCCCATGTAAAGTCCGCGTGGAAATTACCAAAAGCACGCAAATCGGATACACCGAGAAAGCGGTGGCAAATGCGCCCAAAACCTGCAAATAAGCATTACTGGATGTAGCTATCCGGCTTTTACTTTTTTAAGGGAAAACCGGATACTTTAAATGACTTTTTTGGCTACCAACTTAAGACGGGACAGATAACTTTCCGGGAACGCCGAACTGGGGCTTAGCGCTCCCGGAATCAACAGGCCGGTTTTATTTATCTGTCCCGCTTTAAATTGGTAGCTTTTTTTTAAGTAGCTTTTAAACCGCTTACAGATACAAAATGCGCTACTTAGCCGGTTTATTCAGCAACAACGCAGGGCTCATCTATAATATTTTAACCATTGCAAGCGTAAGTGTTCACCTCCCCCTTTGAAAAAGGGGGATTGAGGGGGATTTATCTAATAAAATCTCCCCTAACCCCTTTTTGTCAAAGAGGGGGACTGAATAGTTACTTGCAAGCAGGTTAAAAGCAAATTTCAACCGGATTCCATAAACCAAAAAGGCATAAATATATAACCAATGAATACGTTAGTGTTGGGACTGGGCAATACCTTACTGGGAGATGAAGGCGTAGGCGTTCATATTGTTCAACAAATGCAACAAGACAATGCGGGTATTGACAACATCACTTATTTGGATGGTGGAACGCTGAGTTTTACTCTGGCCGGTTATATCGAAGAAGCCGGCAATCTTATTATTATCGATGCTGCGCAGTTAAATAGTTCACCCGGCGTTATTAAGGTTTACGAAGATGAAGCCATGGATCAATTTGTTACCGGCAATCGCAATAAAAGCGTACATGAAGTAAATATTACTGATATTCTTTCCTTAGCCCATCTCACCGGTCACTTGCCGGAACGCAGGGCTTTAATAGGCATTCAACCCCAGTTAATTGATTGGGGAGACACGCTTAGCGAATCGGTTGCCCAAGCAATACCCCAAGTTTTTAAAATTACCCGTGACCTTATACTGCGCTGGGAACAGGAAAAAGAAGTCATTGCTTAATGATGCCGTAAAAGTTGCTAAACTAACGGTACTACGATAACTGGCTTGGTTCCGGTTATCGCCCTTTAATAATTAACCCCACTTTGGAGACAGGTTAATGTGTCTTGCCGTACCCATGCAGATTACCAAAATTGAAGGCTATAATGCGCATTGTGTTGCCAAAGGCATTGAGCGTGATGTCAGCTTGTTTTTATTGCAGGATGAAGCCATCAAGGTAGGTGATTACTTGTTGATTCATGTTGGTTATGCGATTCAAAAAATCAGTGTCGAGGAAGCCATGTCAACTTGGGAGCTACTCGATCAAATGTTGGCCGAGGACGAACTCAGTGCATGAACTCTCCTTGTGTGATGACCTGTTAGGCCAGGTCATTGCTATTGCCGAAAAACACAAGGCGCAATCCGTTGAAAGTATCACCGTGTCTATTGGTGCTTTAGCCGGCGTAGAGCCTCTCTTGCTTGAAAGCGCTTTTTCCCTGGTTAAAGCGGGTACGTTGGCAGAACAGGCACAATTGATTATGCAAACGGCACCGATCATCGTACTTTGCAGATTGTGTGGCACCCAATCCGAAGTTGCCGCCAATCGTTTGTTGTGTAATGCTTGCCAAAGTAACGAAACGACTTTGATAAGTGGTGATGAGCTTATTTTGGCCAGTCTCGCCCTCAACTGTCCCGATTAATGATGTCAGACATTTTTACTATTGAAGATAAAACAAACAAGAGGTAAATAGCATGTGTAATACCTGTGGTTGTAACATTACACCGGGCAACCGCCCGCTGGTTATGGCAGAAAAACCCAAAAACGGCGTGACGACCGTGTCTGTGTTGCAAAATTTGTTGTCGCAAAATAATCACCAAGCAGACCACAATCGCGCTCATTTTGATGCCAGTAAAGTGCTGGTGATTAATTTAATGTCTTCACCGGGTTCTGGTAAAACCGCCTTGCTTGAAGCGACTATAAAACGCCTGCGTGAGTCATTAAAAATCGCCGTCATCGAAGGCGATCTTGAAACCGAAAATGATACCAAACGGATTCAGGCACAAGGTGTACCGGCTTATCAGATCACTACCGGCACGGCTTGCCATTTGGACGCGCATCTGGTGCATAACGCCCTGCATCATCTGGCGCTGGATAACCTGGATTTGTTGTTTATTGAAAATGTGGGTAATCTGGTTTGTCCTGCCAGTTTTGATCTGGGACATCATCGCAATGTTGTGTTACTCTCAGTAACCGAAGGCGACGATAAACCTGCCAAATACCCCGTTATGTTTAGGGCGGCAGACTTGATGTTGATTAGTAAAACCGACTTGTTACCTTATCTGGATGATTTTTCGCCAAGCAATGCTGAACAGAATCTGCATAATCTTGCCAATACCTCGCCCGTTATTGAGTTTAGTTCGAAAAATGGCAGTGGTATGGATGAATGGATAGCTTGGTTACTGGCTGAAATAAAAGCCTATCAGGCTCTGCTGCTAAACCAACAAACACAGCGTCCCAAAATACAACAGGATGGGCAATTGCTCCATGCCCAACCGGGTAACACGAAGTTTTATCCTGTCAGTAATAAAACCGAACATCTTATTTAAATTTTTGCACCACGAAGGCAGATATTTTCACCACGAAGACACGAAGAGCACGAAGTTATATTTTTTTGTTTTTCTTCGTGCTCTTCGTGTCTTCGTGGTGAATTTTCTTAGAGTTTTTCGTGGACAAAACTTAACATTACTTGAGCCAATACTATGCCTATTGCCGCAAAACAATTACTGGAAAAAATTCGCGAACTGCCCCTGCCTGACAAAGTTCGGATCATGAATGTTTGCGGCGGGCATGAACGCTCTATTTCCCTGGCGGGATTACGCTCCGCCCTGCCCTCTACTATTGAATTAATTCCTGGCCCCGGTTGTCCGGTTTGTATCTGTCCTGAAGAAGATATTTATCAAGCCATACAAATCGCTATTCATGAAGACGTTGTGTTATTGGCCTTCGGTGATATGTTGCGCGTTCCGGTTAATGTCCCTAAAGCGGCTATTCGTACTTTGGAACAAGCTAAAGCTTCGGGTGCCGATATCCGCCCCATCGCCTCGCCAACCGAAGCCGTCAAAATTGCCACCGCTAATCCTGAAAAAACCGTGGTATTTTTTGTCGCCGGTTTTGAAACCACCTGCGCTCCAGTTGCGGCAATGCTTGCCGAAGGGATTCCTGATAATTTATTACTGTTAATGAGCGGCCGCTTAACCTGGCCCGCCGTTGCCATGCTGCTGGATTCTGACACACCGGCTTTTGATGCACTCATCGCACCCGGTCATGTCGCGACTATTATGGGTTCTGAGGAATGGCGATTTGTTGTCGATCAACATCATATTCCAGCGGCAGTGGCCGGATTTACCACTGAAAGTTTACTTGCCGCCACGTATTCGGTATTGCGGCAGCTGATTGAAAAAAAGGTGTTTCTTGATAATTGTTACACCCAAGTCGTTAAACCGGACGGCAATCTTATCGCTAAAAATATTTTAAGTGATGTATTTGATGTTGTTGATGCGCCTTGGCGAGGCATTGGCATTATTCCACAATCCGGTCTTGAATTATCCGCACAATACGCCGTACATAACGCCCGCTACCGTTTCCCTGTTTATGCAGAAGAAGCCCGAAAAAAAGCCGGTGCGATGCCGCCCGGTTGCGATTGTGCAAAAGTGGTATTAGGTAAAATAAAACCGAATGAATGCCGTTTATACGGAGAAGCCTGTGTTCCCAGAAATCCTGTAGGCCCCTGTATGGTGTCTGATGAAGGCGCTTGCCGTATCTGGTGGGCTTCAGGCATTATTTATTCACCACGAAGACACGAAGAACACGAAGAAAAACAAAAAATATAACTTCGTGTCTTCGTGGTGAA
The DNA here is from genome assembly GCA_037130115.1 of Methylococcaceae bacterium. Classification (GTDB taxonomy): domain Bacteria; phylum Pseudomonadota; class Gammaproteobacteria; order Methylococcales; family Methylomonadaceae; genus Methylobacter_C. The sequence continues at coordinate 3,420 of JBAXTQ010000101.1, read as the reverse complement.
AATCTTTCGACTGAAACGTTTGAACAGGAAATTATCTATTGACCACTGACAACCCACAAGCCATACAAATCAAAGTAACCGGTAGAGTTCAAGGCGTTGGTTTTAGACCTTTTGTCAGCCGCTTGGCGCATCAACACCATTTATCAGGTTGGGTTCGTAATCGTGCAGGACAAGTTGAAATATGGGTACAAGGTACGCTTAAAAATCTGGATCTGTTTCAGCAACAATTAACAACCAACGCCCCGCCTTTAGCCAAACCTGATCAACCCCTATCGCAAACCGTTTGTCCGGTTAAACTGGATACTTTCTCTATACTGCCCAGTGTATCCGGTGATGTCAGCCAGGCGCATATTCCCCCTGATTATTTTATCTGCGATGATTGCTTGGCAGAGATGCACGATAAAACCCAGCGCCGTTACCGTTATCCGTTTATTAACTGCACCCAATGTGGCCCCCGCTACACCTTAATTGAACAATTGCCTTATGATCGCCCTAACACCAGCATGGCCGCTTTTCCGCTGTGTCCTGAGTGCCGTAAAGACTATGAAAATCCGCTAGACCGACGCTTTCACGCACAACCATTGGCCTGCCCCGCTTGCGGCCCGACGCTGGGTTTTCGTCAGCCAGGCATGGCTGATATTAACGATAACGAAGCCGCCCTTAAAGCCACAGTCGCGGCACTGCAAGCGGGCTTAATTGTGGCCGTTAAAGGTATCGGTGGTTATCATTTACTCTGTTCCGCAACCTCGGATACCGTCGTATTAAAATTACGCCAACGTAAACTTCGCCGCTTTAAACCTTTGGCGGTAATGTTGCCGTGGTCTGGCGCTGACGGCCTTGGTTATGTACGACACTACGCAGATGCTACGGCAACTGAAGTGGCACAATTAACTGATCCCAGTCGACCCATCGTACTGATAAAAAAGCGCCCCGGCAGCGATCTGGCTAAATCTGTAGCACCAGAAATGCACGAGTTAGGCATCATGCTGCCTTATAGTCCTCTACATCATTTATTACTGGAAAATTACGCAGCGCCTTTAATTGCGACTTCTGCCAACATCAGCGGTGAGCCGGTATTAACCGAACCCGATCAGGTTGAGGCGCGTTTGGGGCATATTGCTGATGCTTTTTTACATCATAACCGCCCGATACTAAGACCGGCCGATGACAGCGTCTACCGGGTCATTGCCGGTAAAGCGCAACCCCTACGCTTGGGTCGCGGCGTTGCACCCTTGGAGTTTAGCCTGCCTTTTACCTTGTCTAATCCGCTGTTGGCAGTGGGTGGTCATAAGAAAAATACCATCGCGCTGGCTTGGGACAAGCGCGTGATTATATCTCCCCATATCGGCGATTTTGGCTCACCCAGAAGCCAACGGGTATTTGAACAAACCATCGCTGATCTTACCCGACTATATGGCATTACCGTAAAACACTGTGTTTGTGATGCCCACCCGGATTATAGCGCCAGTCGCTGGGCAGAAAATTCCGGCTTAATCGTGCACAAAGTATTTCATCATCATGCCCATGCGTCTGCTTTAATCGCTGAACAGCCCTTAGCTGAATCCGCACTGGTATTTACTTGGGATGGCACCGGCTACGGAGAAGATGGCACCATTTGGGGTGGCGAAGGTTTATTCGGTAGGCCGGGAAACTGGCAACGGGTGAGTTCTTTTCGTTCTTTTCGGTTACCCGGTGGAGAAAAAGCAGGACGGGAACCTTGGCGCAGTGCCTTGGCTTTATGCTGGGAACACGGTCAAGAATGGCCCGAATGCCCGGCCGAAAGCGGCTTACTCAAGCAAGCCTGGCAAAAACAAATCAACAGCCCCTTATCCAGTTCAGTCGGTCGTTTGTTTGATGCCGCTGCCGCGCTAACCGGACTGGTGCAACAGGCCGATTATGAAGGCCATGCACCGGTGTGGCTGGAAGCAGTGAGCGGTGAACCAACCGATACAGGTATTGATTTACCTTTAAACGGTAATGCCGAGGGTTTATGGTTAAGCGACTGGTGTCCGCTTATATCGATGCTCCAGAATAAACAGTTAACCATCCCTGAGCGAAGCTGTTGTTTTCATGCCAGCTTGGCAATGGCTTTGCTTAAACAGGCTAAACAAATTCGCACTAAACATCATTTTACTGCGGTAGGTTTAACCGGTGGCGTATTTCAAAATCGCATATTGACAGAATACGCCAGCACTTTACTAAAAGCAGAAGGCTTCAAGGTTTATTTACCCAAACAAGTTCCCGGTAACGATGCCGGTATCAGTTTTGGGCAAATCATCGAAGTTGGAAGTCAATAGCGGTAGACCATTGGCACTTTCACAATAGAGTAGAATCGCGAATTTGGACACCTCTGCGGTAAATCGGCTATTTGCTAAGGCAACTCGCAATAAATAAGCACCCAATTTACCGTCGCCACACGCTTAACTTAATGGCAGTGACGTACCCGACACCTTGTCAGTCTGAGCATAAAAATCATCATTTGATCAGATGAAATGCTTTATCCGCTGGCAACTTGCTCCATCACTTTTTACGCTTGATTATTCAGCCAATCATCAAACATCATTAGCCCCATCTATCTTCATTTATCTTATTTTTTATAATTGTATCACAACATGACCCAATCAGGATGCCAGTGACAATTAGTGCTTATGTAGACTTTCAGATAAATAATTTCCAAGTACAGTCCAGAGCAGCACTAACTTTTCAGGTTTGTAGAGTAGAAAAATGAAACTTTAATTTATTAAAGTTCATAGACTTCGCGTGGTCAAGTTTTCGGTTTTTAAAAATAACTGGAATTTCATGATCATTAAACTTTGCCTTTCACTTTTGAAGTGTCGGCAATCAGTGCGCTCATTTCCGGCTTTTTTAGGAAAAAATTATGGCTCAACGAGTAAATAACTTTAGGAGGTAAGATCACAGCTCAGCTCAATAAATACAAGCTTTGCAGATTGTATGGTTTTATTCAGTTGCGGTTTTTAGGATTATTTTTATAAACTGACTTTTAATGTTAGTGTAAATTTTTTAAATTGCGAGTACGATGTGATTTGTGATGAATTAGTTTAAGAAAAATTAAATCACCTGATGTTTTTTCGTCTAAAGACGTAGCTAATGCATTGCAACCAAAAATTGATATTTGTTCAAAACTCTCTAGTAATTATTCAGCCCCCTCTTTGAAAAATAGAGGTAGGAGGGCACTAGATAAATCCACCTCAATCCCCGTTTTTAAAAAAAAGGGGGAGGGAACAATTACACTCTTTAAAGAATTTTCGGACAATCAAATATTTTTTTAAATATTATTTGGAGATTGATGTCATGAGTACCAAATCAAGAATTGTAAGAACTTTTTTATTTCTTATGTTTTTCGGGCAGCCCTGACGCATAACCCCATGCGTCCAGAAAACCAATCTATCCAACACATAG
>JBAXTQ010000100.1:0-13029 GCA_037130115.1 Methylococcaceae bacterium | reverse complement strand
ACTCTGCGTCTCTGTTGTAGTTGATCTCAAATCCGTATTCAAACCAGAGACCTTATTAAGAAGAAATTAAGACATTCATCATCATATCAACTAATGATAAAATCCTTTATTCAAACCAGAGACCTTATTAAGAAGGGATTAAGACTTTATATACTCACATAATAAGAAAAAAGAAACTATTCAAACCAGAGACCTTATTAAGAAGGGATTAAGACATCGTCAAGCTTGCGATAGCATGTCTCAAGCACGGATTCAAACCAGAGACCTTATTAAGAAGGGATTAAGACTTTCAAGCTGCATATAGTGATAATCAACTAGATTCAAACCAGAGACCTTATTAAGAAGGGATTAAGACAACATTCATGCTGCTTCTCCAGATAAACGAGGAATTCAAACCAGAGACCTTATTAAGAAGGGATTAAGACAGCATGCGATTAACCGACACTGAATCATCATTATCTATTCAAACCAGAGACCTTATTAAGAAGGAATTAAGACCTGTTGTGTCAGACGCGATAAAGCGCGTTTCTACCATTCAAACCAGAGGCATTAATAAGAAGGGATTAAGACCTGTTGTGCCAGACGCGATAAAGCGCGTTTCTACCATTAAAACCAGAGACTTTATTAAGACGGGATTGAGACCAGTTTTTGCGGTATACTTCCCGCGTTGTTGATATTCAAACCAGAGACCTTATTAAGAAGGGATTAAGACACCGTTATTTTTTACAAGTACCACATTACCCGTACATTCAAACCAGAGACCTTATTAATAAGGGATTAAGACAAGACTGCGATTCAGGTGATGTTATTGACATCGTCATAGACCATATTCAAACCAGAGACCTTATCAAGAAGGGATTAAGACCACGTTAGCCATAACCCGACCATAGCGCTACCGAAAAGCCATTCAAACCAGAGACCTTATTAAGAAGGGATTAAGACAAGACTGCGATTCAGGTGATGTTGTTGACATCGTCATAGACCATATTCAAACCAGAGACCTTATCAAGAAGGGAGTAAGACCTGTTGTGCCAGACGCGATAAAGCGCGTCTCTACCGTTCAAACCAGAGACTTTATTAAGACGGGATTAAGATCGAATAGTGTAGGGTAGAAAATTTTCTACCCCTACATTCAAACCAGAAACCTTACCAAGAAGTTAGTCAATAAGCGGAGGCAAAAAAAATGACTGGCCGGGATGTGACAGAGTGTCAGTTATGGGGTATAGTGTGAGCTGTCCAAATAAGAAGCTGATGGTGGCCGGTAATTTGGCCGATGTAAGCGATGTTTAGTGACGCTATCAGGCTAAAGGTATTTTGATTCCAAGCCCTCCGGACGCGCGTCTGAAGGGCTACTCCTAAAGGCGTTTAAGCCACAGCTATCAAGGCTTGCAGGACTTCAGGTTTGTCCGGATAGCCCAGACACCCGTCCAGAAGGCTCGGACTAGCGTCCAGAAGGCTCGGACTTGCGTCCAGAAGACTCGGACTTGCGTCCAGAAGACTCGGACTTGCGTCCAGAAGACTCGGACTTGCGTCCAGATGACCCCTAACCAGATACATTCATGCCAGCCTTCTGTCTGCATCTCGACTCATAACGAAAGCTGGCGCGGGATGGTATGACAGCCTGTTTACAGGTTATTAACTATGATGGTGATGCTCGATGTTCAAGTTTTTATTTATTGATTTTAAAAAATGATGCGGGCGAGTCTATTAAATCCTGGCTGAAACCAAACAACTAAGCTAATGACGGGCTATAGTCGCGACGTGGGCGTCGCTCTCACCGTGGGAGCGACGCCCACGTCGCGACTAACGACAACATCTCAATTTATCCGGGATTGCCTCGGTCAAGCTACAAAAACTGCAACAACGAGTGATAGTGGCAGTACCAAAACGTTTGGGACAGGCTTATAAAGTCTGGCCTGTGTAACGATCTTTTTAATTAAAATAGCGAGGTATTTAATTATGTCCAAGTCTACTTTTATTCCCCATGCAGACCATGATTTTTTGGTTTGGACGGAGCATTTAATCGCCAATTTAACGCCTGATTTGGGTCTGTCAGCCTCTGAATTGGCCTTACTACAAGCGGCCAGTGATGACTTTCGTATTAAAACAGCTCATGTCAATGATGCAGCTGCCTTGGCCAAACAAGCGACGGCTGAAAAAAATGCCAGCCGCGATAATTTTGAAGCCCAAATTCGGGCGGTGGTTCGGCAAATCAAGGCACGTCCTGATTATACCGAAGGACTGGGTGCCAAGCTGAGTATCATAGGGCCTGAAAATACCCGTAATTTTGTTGCCAATCATCCCGATCTATCCGGCATTGACCAAACGGGTGGACAGGTTACTTTGATTTTTACTAAATTTAACAGTGACGGTGTCAATATCTATTGCCAACGTGAAAACGATGCCGATTGGACGTTGCTGGCCCGTGCCACAGTCTCGCCATTTCTTGATAATCGCCCTCTGCTCCAAGTCGGTAAACCCGAACTGCGTCGCTATACGGCCGTTTACATGGTAAAAGATCAGGAAATCGGTCAATACAGTGATGATCTTGTGATTAATTGCGCACCCTAGCGAGTGATAGCTTTTTCGTTAATCGCGACGTAGGCGTCGCTCCCACCGTTAATCGCGCTCCCACCGTTAATCGCGCTCCCACGGTGGGAGCGACGCCTACGTCGCGACTATAATGCGACAAGCTTGCCAATTCAGTTAAAAAACCATCCCTCCGTTATTCTACCTGCCATGACAAGACGGTAATTTTGTCTGGCAACTAACCTTCTTTCTGTCACCGGTTTTCTCCAAGATACTGTCTGTGTTGTGGGGTTTTGCTTTGGACTTGAAAATACAGGTGCCGGATTAAATCTGCCATGTCATTTATATAAAGGGTGATCCCTTTGTTTTTAGAACACTCGTAGATGAAAGGAATGGTAGGTGTTAAAAATCAATAAATTGTTGCTGATAATGGGCGGTGCTTTTGTTTTGGGGGGATGCTCTGTTTATCAGGCGGTACATGCGCCCACACCGATTGAATACAAGCAAGTTAAACTGGGTGCCACAAGAACTGAAACCCTTTCATATCTTGGTTTTCCTAAAATGACGGATCAAAAAGATAATCAAAAAACGGATTCATTTGAATTTATTGACGGTTATAACGCGGCCTCTAAAGTGCGCGTTATTTTGTATCTGGCGGGTGATATTTTTACAGTCGGTCTTTCCGAGTTAATTTTTTGGCCAATCGAGGCCTACGGTTTTGATGGTAAACAATGCCGTGGAACCATTACTTACAATGCCAATGATCAAGTCATTGGCTACGATATTATGGGTAACAAAGGGGAGCATTTGTGGTTTTCTCCGCTGTCCAAAGCCGATAAGTAAGTTATCGATGGGTGAGTGGCTGGGATGTGGGAGCGACGCCTACGTCGCGATTAAAAGCTTTTAATCGCGACGTAGGCGTCGCTCCCACAGTGTATGGCAAGCTTGCCAGTGCATCTATTAACATTTTCCCGAGGTACTTTATTAGCCATGGCAAATCGACAACTTTATTTGGCCGCTTATGATATTTCTTCTAGCCGACGCTTACGCAAGGCGCTTTATGTGTTGCGCAGTTTTTCGTCGGGTGGGCAAAAGTCGGTGTTTGAATGTTTTTTAACAGCCGCTGAAAAAGTGCAGTTGTTGGAGGATATTGGTCAGGTTATTGACCCTGTTGAAGATCGTTTTATTTTGCTGAGACTGGCGGGTGCAAAGCATATCCGGACGTTGGGTAAGGCGGTACTTCCGCAGGATGGTTCATTTTTTTATGTGGGGTAAGGGATGAGTAGTTTGTATCTGGATCGGAAAAATCTGGGCATCAGGTTGGATGGTCAAACATTGGCGTTATATGAAGACGGTGTAAAGAAAGGTACGGTGCCGCTGCATTTGCTGGAGCGGGTGGTGTTGCGCGGTAATGTGCAACTGGAAAGTCGGGTGCTGGGGGCATTGTCGGAACGCAATATCGGCTTGTTGGTGTTGTCAGGCCGCAATACGGAAGCCACGGCAATGCTGGCAGCAAAGTCTCATGGTGATTCAACGCGGCGACTGGGGCAGTATCAGGTGAGTTTGGATGATGAGTTGCGGATACCCGTGGCGCGTTGGTTGGTGCTGGTTAAGGTGCGTGCCCAGCAGCGGTTGTTGCGTGAGGCGTTGGCGGCGCGGGCTGATTTACGGTATCCGTTAACAGCGGCGTTACAAACGGTAAACGGCATTATTGGGCAGCTGCGTGAAGATACGTTGGTTATTTCGTTAGCCAGTTTACGCGGTTATGAGGGCGCTGCGGCAGCGGCTTATTTTGGCGGTTATACCCGGTTGTTTGCTGATTCGCTTAACTTTACCGGCCGTAAAAAACGCCCACCTCCTGATCCGGTTAACGTCTGTTTATCGTTGGGTTACACCTTGCTTCATTATGATGCGGTGCGGGCTTGCCATACCGTGGGTTTGGATGCGATGCTGGGTTTTTATCATGATGTCAGTTTTGGCCGTGAGTCGTTGGCGTGCGATTTAATGGAGCCGTTACGGCCGTTGATGGATCGTTGGGTGTGGCAGTTGTTTAGGGAACGGCAGTTAAGGCCTGAGCATTTTAGTGATGACAACGGGCGTTGCCAAATGAATAAAGTCGGGCGGCAGTGTTTTTATGGTTTTTATGAATCCCAGGCAGGGCCGGCCAGGCGCTTGCTGCGGCGTTATGGTTATGCGTTGGCTAAGCGTTATCAGGCGCAAGTGGGAGCGATGCCTTCGTCGCGATTGTAGAGCTTTTAATCGCGACGTGGGCGTCGCTCCCACAGTGAAAATTGCTTTTAATCGCGACGTGGGCGTCGCTCCCACGGTTATCTTAGGGTTAAGAAGGGCAGGGAGGGTTGATGCGGCCTTTGTATATTGATGGTTCGCCCGGTTGCCGGGTGGTGTTTGATGAACCGGCTTTGCGAGTGGTGGTGCCTGACAAAGCAGATCAGTTGTTTCCGTTGTCGCGCATTTCCCGTGTGGTGTGCAAGGGTGTCGTAGAATGGTCGATGTCTTCAATGCTGGCGTGTGCTGATGCGGGTATTAATCTGCTTTTTTTACATAAAAATGGTGAGGTACGGGCGCGATGGTTAGGGAGTGGCAGTGAAAGGCAATCACTGACGCAGCGTTTGGTCGATTTGCTGGCGCGAGCCGATGGTTTGCAGTGTTATGAAAATTGGTATTTGTCGATGCAAAAATTGGCAGCACGCAGCTTTGCAAGGCGTATGGGTATTGTGGAGTGGCGAGAAGTTTCCATTAATGAGTTGCGACAGTTATTGTCATTAAGTTTATCGGTTGAGGGGCAGTACCGCGCTAATCTACTGCAAGGTTTATTACAGAGTGAATTGTTAAACCTGCTGGCAGAGAGCGGGTTTTGTAGTGATGATGAGGCGCTGTTATCCGGTAATTTAGATTTGGCTTTGGATTTAAGCAAGTTGTTGGTGTGGGATTTTTATCCTTCTTTATTGGCCGCTGACAAGCCATCAACTATTTCTGCATTGGCGGTCATGGCAGAACTTTATCAGCAACGTGCTGACCGGTCTTATTTGTTGTTTAGAAGTACGATTAGCAAATTACACCAGTTTTTGCTGGCCGTTAGCTAATGGCCGACAGTCAAATCGGCTTGTATTTAATTGCCTACGACATTGCCAACCCCAAGCGCTTGTCGCGGGTACATCGAGTGCTTAAAAAACAGGGCTTACCGGTGCAGTATTCGGTGTTTACCGTGGTGATAAAGCGTAAGGCATTATTGCGATTGTTGGACACTATCAGCGAACTGATTCATCCTGCCCAAGATGATATTCGCTGTTATCGTTTACCGGAACGCGCCGACATCAAAACCTTGGGCAGGCAATTTTTTCCCGAAGATGTGATGCTGTTTACCGGCGGCATCAATCGATTATTCGGTGGGTAGTAACAGGGGGAGTTAGGCAGACTGGGTGCTACAGTGCCTTGCTGTTGGATTATTTACCTAGATCTGCGAGCTATAGTCCCACCGTAGGCGTCGCTCCCACGGTGGGAGCGACGCCCACGTCGCGACTAACGAAAACATCTTGATTTGTCCGGGATTACCTCAGTCAAGCTAAAAAAATTACCGCTTCACACGACCCCCCCCCTGATTTTCTCATCTAAGTGTTATGGCTGCCTATGCCTTAGCGGAGCCGTCAATTAAACGCGACAAATAAAATAAATCGTTTCATTTTTCCAAACCTGTAAAATAGTGATGATAAAGTCGCCAATCACAGCACCCACATTACAAAAATGATACAACAGTTGGATATTTTATTAACAAACCGTTATTTACTGACGATCCTGGTGGGTCTTATTGGTTTAATGGTGGGCAGCTTTCTTAATGTGGTTATTTATCGGTTACCGATAATGATGCAACAAAACTGGCGCAAAGAATGTACGGAATATTTACAAATCGACATCACTGAAACAGAGTCTCGGCAAGAACCGTTTAATCTGTCTTTACCTTTATCCCGTTGTCCTTATTGTAAGACACCCATCAAGGCTTATCAAAATATACCGGTCATCAGTTACCTGTTTTTAAAGGGACGCTGTGCCAGCTGCAACCATCCTATTTCTGTACGCTACCCGCTGATAGAAACGTTTACTGCCCTCTTATCGGCCATCGTTGCCTGGCATTTTGGCTACACGCCACAAACGGTATTTGCCTTGGTGCTGACCTGGTCACTGATTGCCCTAAGCTTTATCGACATAGATCATCAGTTATTACCGGATAATATTACCCTGCCGGTGCTTTGGCTGGGCTTGTTGTTAAGCCTGTTTGGTTTTTTTACCGACTCTCATGCCAGTATTATCGGTACAATAGCGGGCTACATCAGCCTTTGGTGCGTCTTTCATTTATTTAAACTGGCAACCGGCAAAGAAGGTATGGGCTTTGGTGATTTTAAATTACTGGCTTTATTCGGTGCCTGGTTGGGTTGGCAATATTTACCCGTTATTATTTTATTATCGTCATTGGTTGGCGCAATCATTGGCGTATCGATGATTATTTTTGCCAAACGCAATTATAATACGCCCATTCCTTTTGGCCCTTATTTGGCTGCTGCCGGCTGGCTGGCCTTGTTGTGGGGCAGTGATATTAATCAGTTTTACTTAACAACGGCGGGCTTATAAAAGCATGTTAAAAATCGGCCTTACCGGCGGCATAGGTTGTGGAAAAAGCACCGTTGCCAATATTTTTGAGCAGTTAAAAGTACCTGTTATTGATGCGGACGATATTGCCCATCAGTTGGTTGCTGTCGGGCAACCGGCACTCGCCCGGATTGCGCTGGAATATGGCTCGGATATACTGAACACGGACGGTTCGCTTAATAGAACACGACTTAGGGAGCTGGTTTTTTCAGATGCCCAACAAAAACAAAAGCTGGAAGCCATTTTGCATCCTTTGGTTTATCAGGCCATACAAACAGAACTTGAGCAATTAACTGCGCCGTACTGCATTATTGGCATCCCGTTATTATTTGAAACCAAGATGACGCATTTGGTTGACCGGACATTGGTTGTTGATTGTTCGGTTGAAACCCAACTAGAACGGTTACAAAAACGCGATGCTATGACGATAGCCAGCATACAAGCTATTATTGACAGTCAGGTAAGCCGCGCTTTTAGAAAAGCCCACGCCGATGACCTGATCGATAACTCAAAAACCGACGATAGACTTGCAGAAGCCGTTAAAAAACTGCACAATTTCTATCTTTCTTTAAGCACTTGCCAGGAAAAACGTGTCTGTGAATAACACTACTACTTATGAGTTTCCACTCAATGAACGAATCCGTGTCTTCATAAGGCTTGAACAACTATTTCAACAATTTATCCACTTTTCAGCGGGGGATAGCGTTGCCGACAAACGGGCTGCAATTTCCGTGCTGCTGGATATTATGTCTATTTTTAGACGTAACGATCTAAAATCGGAAATTCTAAAAGAACTGGATCGTCAGGCAACCGTACTCAATAAAATTGCCGACAGCGACGGTGTTGATAAAGAAAAGTTGCATGAGATACTGGATCAACTCGGCCAAATCAGCAAAAAACTGTATGCCGTTAAGGGAAGAATTGGTGCCAATATTATGGAAAGTGATTTATTCCAAAGCATTGCTCAACGCAGTTCCATTCCGGGTGGCACCTGTTCTTTTGATTTGCCTGAATATCATTATTGGCTGGAACAGGATGAAGTAACTCGCGCCAAAGATCTGCAACAGTGGAGCAGTCCGTTTATTGACATTCATACCGCTATTGATTTTATTCTTAATTTTATACGCAATAGTCGAGCCGCCAAACATGAAGTCGCGAGTGCCGGGTTTTTTCAGATTACCCTGGATAAAACCCAGCCTTTCCAGTTAATCAAAGTAAATCTCGATAAATCCCTTGCCTGCTTTGCCGAAATAAGTGGCGGCAAACATCGTTGCACCATCCGATTTATGGAGCCCTCTGTCGGCGACATTCGACCGAAGCAAAGTACCGAGAATATTCCCTTTACCTTAACCTGCTGTTTATTCTAATGACATCAACCGATAACCCCATCATCGTAAAATGCCCGACTTGCCTGCGTCCTGTTCCTTGGACACCTGAACAGGAACATAAACCTTTTTGCTGTGAACGCTGTAAGTTAATAGATCTAGGCGAATGGGCGATGGAAGAAAAAAGGATTCCCGGTGAAGCGCTGGAATTGGAAAACGATGACGGCGAGGATGCTTTTTTTCATTGAAGAGTAGTATTGTTTGATTATCAAAATAGCCGACAGCCTCGATTTAACTACGTTATATCGAGGCCACTTGCCCAGTTTTAAAATTCTTATTTTACAATGCCGAAGTGTTTTAAAATCGATGTTACCTTTGGAGGAACAACAACGCATTGGGCTTGGGCTTGAGTCTCGATAGGAAAACACTGCCAAGAAAATTTATTGTTATAATCTGCCTTGGATACATAAGACGTCATACCATTAGTAGTACTTGTAACTGCAAACGATGGGAAATGACTTGTGTCCCATGGATTAGGTATTCCAAAGGTTGAAGTACTTAGCTTGTAAAAACACCAAGGGGTAAATCCTGGGCCACGACTATAGGTACCTGGAGCGCTGCAATTTACACTATTAGTTGTTGTATCGATTAATGACTTCGAGTTCATATTTGAACTAATCCAACCCTGCCCTTTCATTTCATTAATGGTGTTAATATCCGGAGAGGGTAAAACTATACAACTGATACCGGTTTTTACAGGCGTGCCATTCGGGCATTTTGATTGTGCCGAGGCGCAGGGAATAGATTTACTGAGATAAGGATTACTGTAGCAATTCGCGGTTACGGTCGGACCTACGCTGAGATTGGCTTGTACATCAGTCGCCCAAGCATTCAATGTTGCACCGGGCGCACCAGTTGAACCTGCGTCACCTTTTGCTCCAGTTGCACCTGTATTACCCTTTGATCCGGCAACGCCGGCAGGCCCCGTTGCACCTGTATTACCCTTTAGTCCCGCAATTCCTGCCGGCCCCATTGGTCCAGTCGGCCCTGCTGTGCCAACCGAATAAGCGATAGATGGTATTGAGGTCAAAATCAACGTTAATGCAATTGTTTGTTTTTTTATAAGTCTAGTTTTTGACATAAAAATACCTAAGGAATACCATAACATTATGCTATTTGTTTTTGTCAATGGGTCAGTCAAATAAAGATTACTACCCTCCCATAATTCATTAAACATAAATAAATTATGGTTGGTATTGAATCATATAAATTGCAGTTTCGGTAATTTTTTATACTATTTTGTAATTTTAAAGTGGGTGCATAGGGGCATGGTAGCTCACTTAATTAATATATTGTCTATGGGTTTTTTAAAACCCTTTAATGTAGGGCATAATAAGCGCCATGAAAACAAAAGGTGACCATAAACACTTGCTTGATAGTGAGATGATTTATATCTTTCGTGATGCGTCCACGTTGATACAAGATTTTATGAACGATATAAAGGAGATTGGGAAATGAATACACTTGAAATAATGGTCGGTGAATCCGGTAGAACTATGCTTGAGAACTGGGGGCATGTTTTAGATTCCGCATTGAAAAACAATACGGTTGTTCCCTATTTTAGTGTTGGATTTACTAATATGGCTCAGTTTGGTGCGGTATTTACACCCAAACGCTGGGAGCTGGTAGAAGCATTAAAGACCTCGGGGCCATTAACGATTTATGCGCTGGCCAAGCAACTAAACAGGCACTATCGCAACGTCCATAAGGATGTTACCGCTTTAATGGAATGGAGGGTGATAGAGAAGGACGAGGAAAATAAAGTATTTGTACCTTGGGACGAGATTGATGTACGTTGGCCTTTGTTGAAGCAAGCGGCTTAATAAACTCAACCCGATGTAAAATACACTCAACCATTAATCTCACCCCAACGGCCTAACGTTTAATAATGACAAATCACACTCCCATCGGCCCGGTTATGCTGGATGTTGAAGGCTTAACCCTGGCACCGCACGAGCAGGAAAAAATAAACCATCCCAACACCGGCGCGGTTATTCTTTTTTCCCGTAATTACCAAAATCCGCAACAAGTGACCGAACTGATCAATAGTATTCGCGCGGCTCGCAAGGGCGACATTCTGATTGCCGTTGATCAGGAAGGGGGCAGGGTGCAGCGCTTTCAAACCGGTTTTACACGCTTGCCGCCTGCATCTTGCTATGCTGAAGCGCCGGAACTTGCGGAATCGGCAGGTTGGTTGATGGCCGCTGAATTATTGGCCGTCGGTGTTGATTTTAGCTTTGCGCCGGTACTGGATATTGATTGCGGTATTAGTCAAATCATTGGCAATCGCTCTTTTTCAACCGACCCGACACTGGCGACACAACTGGCCAGCTTATTTAGAAAAGGCATGAATGCAGCGGGTATGGCGGCGACCGGCAAGCATTTTCCCGGACATGGCGCGGTGGCGCTGGATTCGCATCTGACCTTGCCGACCGATGACCGCGACCTGGACAGTATTCGGGCAAAAGATTTTTTGCCGTTTAAACACTTGATAAACGAAGGTCTGGAAGGCATTATGCCTGCGCATGTTGTTTATCCAAACATTGATCCTAATCCCGCCGGTTTTTCAGCGTTCTGGATTCAACAAATTTTACGCCAGGAATTAAACTTTAACGGCACTGTTTTTAGTGATGATTTAAGCATGGCGGGAGCTGCATCGGTAGGGGATTTTCCAGAGCGTGCCAGACTGGCGCAACTCGCCGGTTGTGATATGTTGTTGGTGTGCAATAATCCGCTTGCGGCCGAACAGGTTCTGGAGGCATTACCCATCACGCAAGACCCGCTTAGAGAGCAACGACTTAAGCGGATGCAAGGCAAGCCGGAACAATCCAAGGGTTTTATCAACTCTGAAAAATGGCAACAAACTTCTCATCTTATTAATCAACTTATTCAAAAACATGCTTAAAGAAATAAAAACTGTTCAGGAAAATGCCGATTTGCTTTACAGCGAGCAGGAAGTAGAAGCGGCGCTGGATAAAATGGCCGAACAAATTAACGTCGTATTGGCTGACCGTAACCCGTTATTACTCTGTGTGATGAATGGCGGCATAGTCGCGGCCGGTAAATTGCTTACCCGCTTAACCATCCCGCTGACCGTAGACGCCATTAACGCCAGTCGTTATCAAAACAAGACCGCCGGTGGCGTTATTGAATGGCTGCTTAAACCAGCGACGCCTCTTAAAGACCGCACGATTTTAATCATTGATGATATTCTGGATGAAGGGATAACCTTGGCTGCCATCCATGACTATTGTCTGGAGCAGGGCGCAACAGCGGTTTATAGCGCCGTGTTAATGGATAAAATGCTGGGTCATGAAAAGCCGATAACGGCTGATTTTATTGGTCTGGAAGTGGCAAACCGTTACTTGTTTGGTTACGGTATGGATTACAAAGGTTATTTACGTAACGCAGCCGGTATTTACGCCTGCTCAGAAATCAACAAGGAAACAGCATAATGACCAAGCTTGCAATTATTGGTGGCACCGGACTCACTCAACTCAGTGACTTAATCATCATCAAACGTGACAAACTGACAACGCCTTATGGCGCACCTTCAGCTGATTTTATTACCGGTGAGCTCAACCAAAAAGAAGTGATATTTTTAGCCAGACACGGCAATCCGCATACGATTGCGCCCCATAAAATAAATTATCGCGCCAATATATGGGGACTTAAACACTTGGGAGTTGAGCATATTATTGCGGTGGCCGCCGTGGGCGGTATTACCGAAGCCATGCTGCCTGCCCATATCGCCATTCCCGATCAAATCATTGATTACAGCCATAGCCGTCTGCATACTTTTTTTGAAGATGAAAACTATCCGGTTACGCACATAGACTTTAGTTATCCTTACAGTCAAAAATTGCGCTCCATTTTAATTGCGGCCGCTGCCAAAGCGAATATTAATATTACGCCCATCGGCACTTATGGTTGCACTCAAGGCCCTCGCTTGGAAACAGCCACAGAAATCAGTCGCATGGAAAAAGACGGTTGTGATCTGGTCGGTATGACCGGTATGCCTGAAGCGGCTTTGGCCAAAGAACTGGGCATGGACTATGCCGCTATTTCTGTCGTTGCCAACTGGGCAGCCGGTAAAACGGCCGGTGAAATTACCATGGCAGAAATTGAGCAGAATCTTCATATAGGCATGGACAATATGGCCCAATTACTTAAAGTCTTTATAGAGTTGGCGTAAGGGGATTTTCTACCAAGGCTATGCGCACTTGTTTTAAATTACTGGGAAAAAGCTTGTACTCGTTCCCAAGCTTCAGCTTGGGTACGAGAAGAAATAAAGGCTACCAACTTAAGGCGGGACACTTTTGATTATTAACAATCACGGTGACCCCGGAAAGAGTAACGATAGGTTGTAGGGGTAGAAAATTTTCTACCCTTAGCAAATCGTAATTTGCAACGTTAGTCGCGGGTTAGCGACAGCGTAACCCGACAAATCGAA
>JBAXTQ010000010.1:0-44572 GCA_037130115.1 Methylococcaceae bacterium | reverse complement strand
AACTTATTGACTTGGTTGATATTTATTATATCGCACATCCTAGTTCGACAGGCTAGGACTGGTCTTTCTTTAACTCATAAAAATATGATAATGAAAGACTTGACCCCATTTTTTCAATCGTAAGCCCGTTTTGAAAAAATTATGCTGTTGGAACCAATCCGCTTGGTCACAATCGTTTTTTGCTGAGCACTTACGACACCCTGTTCCAAAATAAAATACTGCGCTTTAGGGTCAGAAGGCACCGTCAATGAAACTTCCTCAGCCAAAACAGCCACTGAAAAAAGCAAAAATAATATATAAAATCGCATGATCTCTCCTACTCAACAAAATAGAAATCGATTTTCTGCGGCATGCTGGTTAGCAAGTTGGAGCTTGGGAAACAGTTTAATATTGCTTTCAATAATTACATTGCTTTTAATGTTAAATATATAATATTCACTTATACTATTGCCTACGCTATACACCCTAATTTAAGGAAATAGACTTATGAGCAGCTTTATATCAGTGGCTATTGCAGTTGCAGCCACTCTACTTTCAGGATGTGCTTATCAATCGACAGGTGCTTATGAAAGACTTGATGGTAAAGTATTTCAGGATGCTAAAACATTTAACGATGGCAATCAACACCGCATCGCTTCGGCTTCTCATTGGAAATTGGTGGCTGAAAATGAAGCAAAACTATTGCACCAAAAGGTTAAAAATGAACCAAAAATTACACGTAATTCTGATATTGCATACTATATAGAGAAAAACAATAACTCCAGTTTTTCAAATACATATTATAACCTTCTTACCAGCAGCTTAGTCTCAAATGGTAAGACAGTTGAGACGGAAAATAAAAACAATAATATCAAGATTACTTATGACGTGAATATTGTGAAGCATATCGGGGGGAAAATGACACCCGGACTAGAGGATAGAGATCACTGGCCACCTCTTTATCTTACTGCGGCGACTTATTATATTTTTTCAGAAGTGGCTGGAATCATTAAGGTTCCACCAGCAGTTTTCGGCGAACAAATGATTAAAAATTTGAGCTCGGCAGCAGAGCTGGTGATCACTACCAAAGCCATTCAAAACACCCAAATCCTATATTCTGCTTCTAGTGTTTACTATATTGATGGCATTAATCAAGCAGAGTATTTGAAAACAGTACAAATACCCCCAACACAACAAATACCACAAACCAGCTCCGCAGAAAAGCTGTGGAATTATCAGTTTAAAGAATAAATTACCGATCAGAAAATCCACCTGACCCTCTTATGCAGCTTGTTGTTTTTTCTGTGAAAACAACATGCTTTCAATGCTTAAGCGAAAAAAGAGCGAAAAAAGGGGTCAAGTCTTGCAAAACAACATTTTCTTATTACAACTTTCACACAGCACCTTAAAGTCAGGAAACTTTATTATTTTTCACATTTCTGAATCCGTCCAGCTTCATAGAATAAGGCCTTTTTGTGCCAAACATTTCTGCGGAGTTTTCGAGCACGGCTAAGCAACACTCAACCCAGTTCAAGGCCATTACATCACGAAAGACACAAAGTTTTTACCTTGGGTTTTTCTTCGTGTCCTTCGTGTCTTCGTGGTTAATCCATAAAAAACCTCACCTCGGCAATTCTGAATACCCCATCAGTGGGCACAAAGGGGGCAGGTCTTGCAAAACAATATCTCCTCATTACAACTTTCACACCGAACATTAAAGTCAGGAAACTTTATCATTCGTCACATTTCGAAAAACAAGGGTCTTGCTTTAAACATAAAAATTTTATTTCGCTGCCCCTAACTCTGTAATTTTCTTTCACGAAATGAATTACCTATCAGTCAATCCACCTTACCATCTTATGCCGCTTGTTGTTTTATCTGTGACAATAACATGCTTTCAATGCTTAAGTGGTAATCCAATTCAGCCCATTCTATGCCCGTTCCCTGACAAATAAACCGGTAATTGGTTAATTGCTTAAATGTTGCTGCTTGTAGTTGTTTATACCATGACATGGGCGTTAATATGATACGCCCATCCTCAAGCTCAACATGCAAATAACGGTCATCAAAATGCACCGCCTTACCTTTAATCAAAATACTCATCCCATCTCCTCTCAAACTCGGCACCATGATTTTCGACAATCAATAAAGCTTTCTTGATATCTTTTGGCTTCATGTAATTATCGATAACTTTTAATGTTGCCAATTCAATCTTGGCAAAATCACCACCTTTCATTACATGGATAGGCTTAGGTTCATATTCATTCGCATAAAAGAAAAACTTAAATCCTTCGTAAATCAGTAAAGTTGGCCTGTTTGTTTCGCAATACTTCTTTTAATAAAAATATTAAGTCGAACAATCAAACCGCAATTCTGAGATAGTAAAATACCATCCGCAAAGCTTGCGGGGTGTATGACGCTTCGCTTATACACCCTACCGTGCTCAAAGCCATTACAGCCCGAAAGACACAAAGTTTTTACCTTGGCTTTTTCTTTTCGTGTCCTTCGTGGTTAACCAATAAAAAACCTCACCTCGGCAATTCTGAAAATCCCATCAGATATTCATCCACGGCTCTGGCGGCTTGTCGGCCTTCGCGTATAGCCCAGACCACCAGCGATTGTCCACGTCTTCCGTCGCCGGCGGCGAAGACTTTATCCACACTGGTGCTGTAGTGTTTTTCGTTGGCTTTTATCTGGCCGCGCCCATCCAGCTCAACGCCCAGTTGCTGTAACAAGCCTTCATGTACCGGATGAACAAAGCCCATTGCCAGCAACACCAAATCGGCTTCGAGGGTAAAGGCGCTGTCGGGCTTTTCGCTCATTTTCCACTGGCCACCGTCCTGTTTCCATTCCACGGCTACGGCGTTAAGGTGGGTAATTTTACCCTCTTTGCCGATGACGCTTGTAGTGTTGGCGCTCCAGTAGCGGTGTTTGATGCCTTCGTCATGGGAGGTGGTAGTACGCAGTTTATTGGGCCAATTGGGCCAAGTGAGCAGTTTGTTTTCTTTTTCGGGGGGTTGCGGCAAAATTTCAAGTTGCACGACTGATACTGCGCCTTGCCGAATTGAGGTGCCGATGCAATCAGAACCGGTATCGCCGCCGCCGATAACCACGACACGCTTGCCTTTGGCAGAAATGGCGATCTCATCAGGAATGGTATCGCCTGCGTTGCGCTTGTTTTGTTGGCGTAAAAAATCCATCGCAAAATGTACGCCCTCGTAATCATGACGACCCTCGACTTCTAAATCACGCGGTTTTTCGGAACCGATGGTTAAGACCACCGCATCGTATTCGGTGAGTATTTTTTCTACAGAAATGTCTTTACCGATGTTGCAGTTGGGTCTAAACCTGACGCCTTCCGCTTGCATTTGCGCGATACGTCGGTCGATATGAGTTTTTTCCATCTTAAAATCAGGAATGCCATAGCGTAACAACCCGCCAATACGGTCATTTTTTTCATACAACACCACTTCATGCCCGGCGCGAGCCAGTTGTTGGGCACAGGCCATACCTGCCGGCCCGGAACCTATTACGGCTACGCGTTTACCGGATCGTTGCGCGGGTATCAGGGGTTTTACCCAGCCCATTTCCCAGCCTTTGTCGATAATGGCGCGTTCTATCGATTTAATGGTCACGGGTTGATCGGTTAAATTAAGCGTACACGCCGCCTCGCAGGGTGCCGGACAAATACTGCCGGTAAATTCCGGAAAATTGTTGGTGCTGTGCAAAACGGCCAGTGCTTCTTGCCAGTCGCCATGATAAACATCGTCATTCCATTCAGGAATAATATTATTAACCGGACACCCCTGATGACAAAAAGGAATACCGCAATCCATACAGCGTGCGCCTTGCTGCGCCATTTCTGCATCGCTGGGGGCTAACGTAAACTCTCGATAATGCTTGATACGATCACTTGGCGCTTCATAGCGCCGTTCGGCTCGCGGTAGTTCCATAAACCCGGTTGGTTTGCCCATCTCAATACCTTCTACAAAAAATGTTTACACAGTTGCGGTTGCTTCGCCTACAAGGACGTAGGCGAGGGGCGTTAGCAGGACGCGGTAGCTTGTTCTGCCTGAATTTGTTTAAGCGCGGCCCGGTAATCCACCGGCATCACTTTAACAAATCGCGGCAAGAACTCATTCCAGTTTTCCAGGATATGTTGCGCCCGTTGGCTACCCGTATAGTGTTTATGATTTTGAATCAAACGCTTCAGGCGCTGGGCATCATGACGGGTCATGTCCGTCATGATATGGACTCGCCCGTGCGTTTCCATATCACCGCCTTGGTGCGCCACGGTTTCCAACAGGTCATCTTCGACCGGAATCGGTTCAAGCTCAACCATCGCCAAATTACACAACTGGTCAAAATTAGTGTCTTTATCCAGCACATAAGCCACACCCCCCGACATACCGGCGGCAAAGTTACGTCCGGTTTTACCGAGTACGACCACCACACCACCGGTCATGTATTCACAGCCATGATCGCCCACGCCTTCAACAACAGCAATAGCCCCCGAATTACGAACTGCAAAACGCTCACCGGCAACGCCGTTAAAATAACATTCGCCGCTGATTGCGCCATAAAGCACGGTGTTGCCGACTATAATATTTTCAGCCGGATCAATAGGGCAATCTTTGGGCGGATAAATGGCGATACGACCGCCGCTCATGCCCTTCCCTACATAATCATTGCCTTCGCCTTCAAGTTCTATACTAATGCCTTGCGCCAGAAAGGCACCGAAACTTTGTCCTGCCGTGCCTTTGACATGAATGGCAATGGTATCGTCCGGCAAGCCTTTATGCCCGTAACGCTTGGCGACTTGACCGGATAACATGGCACCAAAAGTACGATTGACATTATGAATCGGGGTATTGATGATGACAGCTTGCCCGTGTTCCAGTGCTGGCTGCGCCTGTGCAATCAAGACATGATCGAGGGCATGTTCCAAACCATGATCTTGCTGTTCACGATGATAAACCGCCGTGGTGTTATCCACATCGGGCCGATAGAAAATACGGCTAAAATCCAGCCCTTCCGTTTTCCAATGAGAAAGCGCACGTTGCATATCCAGCTTATCCGACCGTCCGACCATTTCATCAAAACTGCGAAAACCCAGCTTTGCCATCCAGCGGCGTACATCTTCGGCAATCATGAAAAAATAATTGACGACATGTTCAGGTTGGCCGGTAAAACGTTTCCGAAGTTCGGGATCTTGGGTGGCTACGCCGACCGGACAGGTGTTTAAATGACATTTGCGCATCATCAAACACCCCGAAACAATTAAAGGCGCGGTGGCAAAACCAAACTCGTCTGCGCCCAACAAGGCACCAATAATAACATCACGCCCGGTACGCAAACCGCCATCAACCTGCACGGCAATACGACCGCGCAACTTGTTAAGCACCAAAGTTTGATGCGTTTCAGCCAAGCCAATTTCCCAGGGCAAACCGGCGTGTTTGATTGAACTCATCGGACTGGCACCGGTGCCGCCATCATAACCGGCAATGGTGACATGATCGGCATGGGCTTTGGAAACGCCTGCTGCGACTGTGCCCACGCCCACTTCGGACACTAGCTTGACGCTGATTCGCGCTTGAGGATTGACGTTTTTTAAATCATGAATCAGTTGCGCTATATCTTCAATTGAATAAATATCATGATGGGGCGGTGGTGATATTAAACCGACACCTTGCGTGGCATGACGGACTTTGGCAATCACCGCATCCACTTTATGACCCGGCAATTGTCCGCCCTCACCTGGTTTGGCACCCTGGCTGATTTTAATTTGAATGTCATCGGCATTGACCAAATATTCAGTGGTCACACCAAAACGTCCGGAAGCGACCTGCTTGATTGCCGAGCGCATGGAATCGCCATTGGGCAAGGGCGTAAAGCGTTCTGAAAGCTCGCCGCCTTCACCGGTATTGGATTTGCCGCCTATGCGGTTCATGGCAATCGCCAAGGTCGTATGGGCTTCGTAGGAAATCGACCCAAACGACATCGCGCCGGTCGCAAAACGTTTGAGGATCTGCGTAACCGATTCGACTTCTTCCAGAGGCACCGGATTTGGCTCTTCCTTAAACGTCATTAAGCCACGCAAGGTCAGCAACGCCTCGTTTTGCTCATCGATTAAACGACAAAAATCCGCGTAACCTTCCGCACTGTTGGTGCGCGTGGCATGTTGCAAAGTGCTGATGGTGGCGGGTGTCCAGGTATGTGCTTCTCCGCGTATGCGATAAGCATATTCGCCACCAATATCCAGCGCATTTTTATACAACGGCGCATGACCAAACGCCAGTCGGTGACGGCGCAGGGTTTCTTCGCTAACTTCAGGCAGACCGGCCCCTTCAATCGTGCTGGTGGTGCCGGTAAAATAACGATCCAAAAACGGTTCAGACAACCCGATGGCGTTAAAAATTTGTGCGCCGCAATAAGACTGATAAGTCGAAATGCCCATTTTGGACATCACTTTTAACAAACCCTTGGAAACCGCTTTAACATATCGCTTGTGCGCTTCGTACTCAGTCAGTTCGGGTATATCGTGGCAAAGCACGGAAATCGTATCCAGCGCCAGATAAGGATTGACCGCTTCCGCGCCATAGGCCGCCAACAAGGCAAAGTGATGAACTTCTCGCGCTTCGCCCGTTTCGACAACCAAGCCCACTTTGGTACGCAAACCTTCGCTGGTGAGATAGTGATGTACCGTAGAGGTTGCCAACAAGGCGGGAATGGCAACATGAGCCGCATCCAAATCACGATCAGACAGCGCCAAGATATTATTGCCTTCTTCGACCGCATTTTTTACCGCCAGACACAGCTTATCGAGAGCGCCTTCCATGCCGCTTGCGCCTAAATCGGAAGGATAGCAAAGCGTAAAGGTTTTTGTCTTAAACGCACCACCCGAACGGGCTTCAATGCGACGAATTTTTTCCAAATCCTGATTGGTTAAAATAGGCTGTTCCACTTCCAGACGCTTATGCGTTCCGCCCTCATCCAACCCTAACAAGTTGGGGCGTGGCCCAATGAGCGAAACCAGCGACATCACCAATTCTTCACGAATCGGATCGATAGCCGGATTGGTGACTTGGGCAAAGCCTTGTTTAAAATAATCGTACAACAAACGCGGACGTTGCGATAGCACCGCCAACGCGGCATCAATGCCCATTGAACCGATGGCTTCCTGGCCTGTTTGCGCCATCGGTTTTAAGATAAATTCAATATCTTCACGGGTATAACCAAACGCTTGTTGCCGGTCTAAAAGCGTGGCCGCATCCGGTGCCATCGCTGAAACTTCGGGGGGCAGTTTGGAGACTAAAATGCGGGTTTTATCCAGCCATTCAGAATACGGCAAGCGAGCCGACAACTCCGCTTTTAATTCTGCATCGTCAATAATGCAGCCTTGCACGGTATCAATCATCAGCATTTTGCCCGGTTGCAAACGCCATTTTTTGATAATTTTATGCTGAGGTATATCCAGCACGCCCATTTCCGATGCCATAATGACAAAATCGTCATCCGTAACCAGGTAACGCGCGGGACGCAGACCGTTTCTATCCAAGGTCGCGCCAATCTGACGACCATCCGTAAAGGCAATCGCCGCCGGTCCGTCCCAAGGCTCCATAAGCGCTGCGTTATACTCATAAAACGCCCGCAATTTTTCATTCATTAAAACATTGCCTGTCCATGCTTCGGGAATAAGCAGCATCATGGCGTGAGCGAGTGTATAGCCACCGGCTACCAATAATTCAACCGCATTATCAAAACAGGCAGAATCGGATTGTCCTTCGGCAATTAACGGCCACAGTTTATGAACATCTTCGCCCAATACTTTGGACGCGATGGAATGGCGACGTGCCGCCATGCCGTTCATATTACCCCGCAAGGTATTGATTTCACCGTTATGGGCAATCATGCGGAAAGGATGGGCGCGATCCCAGGTCGGGAAGGTATTGGTGGAAAAACGCTGATGCACCAGCGCCAACGCACTGACGATGCGTTCATCATTCAGGTCGGGATAAAACGGGCCCACCTGGTTTGCCAGCAACATGCCTTTGTAAACCAAAGTACGCGTCGATAACGAGGGTACATAAAAACAGTGGCCATTGGTTAAATTTGAATCACGAACGGCATTTTCGACTTGTTTGCGAATGACAAACAATTTGCGCTCAAAAGCATCCTGATCGGGGCAATCCGCACCGCGCCCGATAAAAATCTGCCTGATAAAAGGCTCAACCAGCTTTGCCGATTCACCCAAATCATGATTATCAACCGGCACATCACGCCAACCCAACAGCAGAGCTTGTTCTTGCGCAATGATTTCAGCAAACAGGGTTTCGCAACGTGTCCGGTCAGAGGCATCGCGTGGCAAAAACACCATGCCTACCGCATAATCTCCTTCAGTCGGCAATGACAACCCTTGTTTTTCACACTCGGCACGTAAAAAAGCATCGGGCATTTGAATCAAGATTCCCGCACCATCACCCGCGTAAGGGTCGGCACCGACTGCGCCACGGTGGGTCAGGTTGGTCAGTAAAGCCAAACCCTGCTTTACAATCGCATGACTTTTATGACCTTTAATATGAACAATAAAACCGACCCCACACGCATCATGTTCATTGCGTGGATCGTATAAACCTTGTCTGGCTGGTAACGTACTTTGACTCATGATCACCTCTAAAAGAATATTACAAAAGGGTTGCTATGTCCCTTTACAAACCCTCGTCCTGCACTCAGCTTCCATGAGAAGACGCAAACGGGCAAAACCGCTAAATGATACGGATGACGAACAAGCCTGTCAGGTGATGTTTTACAACACTTATTAAACAATCGCAAGCATTCAAAAAACCGTTATACGTTGGTTTAATCAGAAAACAGGCAGTAACTATAAAATTTAACAATGGATGCCTTGTAAATTTAACAGCAAACCGGTAATTAGCCACACCTAATTGAGGTATTTTCCTCAATTTAAAGTATTTCACCACGAAGACACGAAGAGCACGAAGAAAAACCCAAGGTAAAACTTCTTGGCTTCTTGGCTTCTTGACATTATTTTCACTCAAAGCGTGGGGATTGATGCAGGTCGGGGTTGTAATTCCCGCCATGCTTGAACTAAATTTAACCGCCAACCGGTATTTGACTATACCTAAATTGAGGTATTTTTTCTTAATCGTTTAATAAGTATGGTATCTTTCCATCTATGTTGGATGCTTGAATTTATGGTCGATTAATTATGAAAGAAAAATTTGATGTGGTAATTGTAGGCGGTGGCATGGTTGGAGCCGCCGTTGCTTGTAGTCTGGGTGGCAGTTTATTAAAAGTTGCGGTTATCGAGAACTCGCCGCCTGCGCCTTATGCGCCTGATCAACCGCATGATATGAGGGTTTCTGCGCTGAGTATCGCGTCTAAAAATATCCTTGAAACCGTAGGTGCTTGGGAGGGTGTCGTTAATCGACGCTTTTGCCCTTTCCGAAGAATGCGTGTTTGGGAAACCGCAGGTGATACCGAATTTTGTAGTGATGATATTAATTATCCCGAACTGGGTTACATCGTAGAAAATCGGGTAACGCAATTGGCGTTATTGGAGCGCCTGCAGGAATTTGATAATATTGAATTAATTTGTCCTGTCAGTATTAAAAAAATCAATTACGTTGCAGGAAAACCCGGCGAAGTAGAACTGGATGATGGGCGAATCTTGTCTGCAAACGTTCTGGTTGCAGCCGATGGCGGTCAGTCCCGAGTCCGACAAACAGTAGGTTTGGGTGTGACCAGTTGGGATTATAAACAACATGCCTTGGTGATTTATATTGAAACGGCTTATGGGCAACAGGATATAACCTGGCAACGCTTTTTGCCTAGCGGCCCGCAGGCCTTTTTACCATTGACCGGACATTATGGCTCCATCGTCTGGTACAACTCCCCTGATGAAATCAATCGGTTAAAGACCTTATCGTTTGAAGCCTTAAAAGACGAACTGGTGGCCGCGTTTCCTGCTTGTCTGGGTCAAGTGAACAACGTGCTGGGCGTAGCAAGCTTTCCTCTTAAACGACAACATGCACAGGGCTATGTTAAACCCGGTGTCGTTCTGGTGGGTGACGCAGCACACATGATTAATCCTCTGGCAGGACAAGGGGTTAATATCGGTTTGCTGGATGCCGCAGCCTTGGGTGAAGTATTACTTGAAGCCGCAAAAGAAGGGCTTGAGATCGGCAGTTTGACCGTTTTAAAACGCTATGAAAAAATGCGTCGCAATGAAAACCTGAAAATGATGACCGTCATGGATATTTTTTATCAGGTATTCAGTAATGAAGTATTACCGCTAAAACTGATACGCAATTTAGGCTTGGGGCTGGCTGAACGCATCTTGCCCGCCAAAAATAAAGTCATGCGCAGTGCGATGGGTTTGGAAGGAAAATTGCCGAAACTGGCGCGGGGTGAGCGGATTATTTAAGTTTTACTGGTTTACCACCACAAAAACACGACGTTTTATTTCTTCGTATTTTTGTGGTGATAATTCATTTTATGTGATGCAGTTGGTTCTGTAAAAATAGCGTTGATTCTGTATCTATTAGTTACTGCCAAGGTGGGTTGACGTGCCAAACACGCCAGCTTTTGTCTGTTAGTGTCCCAGCAGCGTTTTAACTTTTTCAGCGGCCTGCTCACAATCAATCGCTGTTTTTTCAACACGTCGACTCAACAGAATGCCTATGCTTAAGCCTTCACTTTCACGAGAAGCGTACTCATTAAGAGGGCCGCATGCCTCTTGCATGTGTTGTTCTGCTTTTAATAAATCATCATGATTGCTAACGTCAGTTTCCAGATATTCCATAATCTCGCTGGTCAGGCTGTTTTGCAGTTTAAACACGCCTTCCACGTAATGTGTAAATTCTTCTTTGCTCTGGCCATTTGCTCCATAGCTACCAAAAAAAGGCGTACCACAACCTGACAACATTAGCGTAACCCCTATCAGCATTAAGCCTGGAAGATTAGCCCAATTTGGATTCCTTACTGTCATTTTAGTCCTGCATAAGGCTTCAATTAAATTCATAATATACTATATATCAAGTTTAACGGGGCACGAAAAAACAACACGCCATTAAAGAGGTATTGATTCACAGCTATAATATAGCTTAAAAGTCTACCCTGTTTTTTGTATTATCAAAACATCGTTAGGTGTATACTCCAACGCATTTATATCTCAAAACTCAGTAAACATGGGGATTAAACTGATGACTGAAAAGACAGTGAGCAAGTACCTGAACAACCTTGAAAAACACTTCGCTAATGACAATCCGGTATTGCTAAAATCAGCAAAAATCTTTCATGAACTTGATCAAATTGAATTCGATCTTGGACTCATTGAAATGGATGAAACGACTGCCTGTAAAAACTCATGGTGGCCAATAATCAGTTTAATTGGCGGTAATTCTACGGCCAAATCCCGTTTTATTAACAGCTATCTGGGTGCACAGCAAGTGCCCACCGGCATTCAGGCATCCAATCACAAATTTACGGTACTACTGCAAAACAGCCAAGCCAACCCGGCGACTTTACCCGGCACCGCACTGGATGTTGATCCTCGCTACCCCTTTTATCAAATCAGCAAACAAATTGAACAACTGCAAAAAGGCGAAGGTAATCGCATTAATGCTTACCTGGAATTAAAAACCATCAACAGCGACCGCCTAAAGGGCAAATTATTCATTGATTCGCCCAATATAAGCGCTGCACCCACTCATCCGATTAATTCAATGTTAACAAAACATATCATTGAACACTCTGATTTGGTTTTGGTTTTTACTGATGTATTTGAGTCGGCATCACCCATGCTGGATGAATTAATACAAT
Source organism: Methylococcaceae bacterium (assembly GCA_037130115.1). Classification (GTDB taxonomy): domain Bacteria; phylum Pseudomonadota; class Gammaproteobacteria; order Methylococcales; family Methylomonadaceae; genus Methylobacter_C. The sequence continues at coordinate 32,749 of JBAXTQ010000010.1, read as the reverse complement.
CTATTATCCTGCACCAGGACTCCAATAAATTTATTTACCTGATAGACGAACCTTTAGCTGCAATCAATCCAGCCAAAGCGAATGAAATTATTTCTTCCTGGCAACGGAAATTATCCGGAACGGGCTTAAATACCGGACAATTCATTATCGCACCTACCCAGCAAAACAGTATTAATGCGCTCAACAAAGTCGATTTTTCCGAAATAGATCAACGTATGTCAAATGTTGGCTATGATCGAACCTATCGGATTCTGGACTCGCTGGAAAAAAACATACGAGAGATTGAAGACGTGATAATACCGGAAGTAAAAAACGGTATCCTTCTATGGAAAGAGCGCGTCAACATTTCCAGCCTGATTATTCTTTGCTTTATTGCTGTCCTGGCAGTTTTTGCTGAAATAAATGTCGGGATTTTAGAGTTTTTAATTGACCCTATTATTGGGCCGATATTAATCCTCATTCTTTTGGGCATTATGATACCCCTGCATTTACTGATGAGCAGACTGCACGCGAAATTAATCATTAACAAATTAAATGAACGACAAAAAGAACTGCATTTAATGGGCAATCTGGCTAATCTCTTTGAACAGAACTTAACCTTTGTACGTATGCTTTTGCCTCTTACCGAACCCGCCTCCTGGAACAAGAAAATTAAAGCCCGTTTAATGCAGTTAACCGATAAAGCCAAGGTACTGGTGCAATCATTAAATGATGACTTTGGCACTTATGATGAGGTGGGTTCTTACAATGCCCCCCTGGAAACCGCTTATAAAGACGAGGACTACGCTAACTATCTGGATTTATCGACCATTAAAGAATAATTACAGGCCATTAAAGAATCTATAGTCGTCACTACCCGCATGACTTGCCATGTTACCTATTGAAATTTTAAGACAATATCTGCCTTTGTGCTGGTTTAAACATAACCCGCTTGAGTTAACCCGGTCAAAGGTATTTTTTAAACAAAATCTGTTGTTTTATTTTATTGTTGAGTATTTCATGCAAGCCAACATGACGGATGATCCTTTTGAATCGTTTGTTGAAGTGGCGATACAAACACTGTTAACGCTTCTGTTTATAGGCTTTATACTGCGTTTAAACAAAAACTTATACGCCTATCTACAAGTAACCACCGCTATTTTGGTGTGTGCCAATATAATATCCCTTTTCGTTATCCCCGTTTTAATCTGGCTAACCGTCAGTGAGGATCTCGTAAGCTATTATAGTTTGGGGATATTGTTCTTATGGGAGCTTACCGTGATGGCTTATATTTTCAGAAAAATTCTTGCTATCAATTTTGCCGCCAGTATAGCCTTGTCATTGCTTTATTTTACCGTGACTTATTTAGGCGCATTTACCATTGGGCAGATCTTGGTTTGAGCTTGATCGCTATTCATTAAGCACAGAAACTGAACCGAGCGTTACACCTTCTCCTAGACATCAACTTAGGACATTTCACCACGAAGACACGAAGAACACGAAGATTTTTCTTTGGTTTTTCTTCGTGAACTTCGTGTCTTCGTGGTCTGTAATATCTTTAAGTTGATGTGTATGGGATTACGTTTTCGTTAACCCGACGCAACTTTATCATCTGGCGCAAACGTAAACAGCGTTAATCCGGTTGATTAACGACTTGGTTTTTAACGAATTTTAGGACTTGATTTGGCATTCTTCATAGAAGCCCAAAAGCAGTTGACACTTTTTTATCACAAAAAAAGCTACTTTCAAACGGCGATCCGTTAATTTACTTTTACTATCAAATGACCCATGCCAAAGGTTGTTTTATTTTGCCCACATGCCACCATTGGTGGTGTAACCCAAGTAACACAAGTTAATTGGGATCTCATTAGCAATAAGGAAACATCCCTCTGGGATGAAGCCAAAAATTAGGAAGGGGTCTGCATCTCCTCCCTAATCCTCGCCCGATAAAACAATAATCGCTTGCGCGTATTATTGCGGGGCGCTCCTTTCGGCCTAAAAGCCGAGGTCTTAAACCAGCAAGGAAGACTGATAAAATGTAAATATTCACTTCCCCCTTTAAAAAAGGGGGATTGAGGGGGATTTATCTAATAAAATCTCCCCTAACCCCTCTTTTTCAAAGAGGGGGACTGAATAAGTACCAGCCGTTAACAATAGAACACGGAAATAAGCGTGTATTACCCATGCATGTCGATGGTAAATGATAAGACACTTCGATTTGTCGGGTTACGCTATCGCTAACCCGACGCGACTCATACGCATCAACTTAAAGATATTACAGACCACGAAGACACGAAGTTCACGAAGAAAAACCAAAGAAAAATCTTCGTGTTCTTCGTGTCTTCGTGGTGAAATGTCTTAACTTGATGTCTATGGGGTTAGCGAAAACGTAACCCGACAAATCAACGTATCTGCAAAAAATAGTTGATGCCGGCCAATTATCTAACGACAACCAACAAGCGGCTGTCAGCATGTTATTAAAAAAAGCCGAAATATACCTTAATGGCGTGACCAAACGCGGAAAAGCAGAGGAAGCCCATTATTATCGGACACTGATTAAAGATTACTCGCTAAATTGAATTAGACCATAAAACACGAATGACACAGTAGGATGGGTAGAGGCGATAGCCGAAACCCATCTTAACCAATCATTGATGCGATGAGTTTCGCGTTGCTCTACCCATCCTACGCGCTCATCGACGACTTTGAGAGCCGAATCCGGATTGACAATCCGATCATTTGAGCTAGAATCATCATCAAGCTCGGCAGTGTTTTCGGACGTACGGTTTGGGTAGATGGCTCCATCTGCATGAACCCTGCAGAGTGTGTTCTTCCATACCGATTTTATGTAAGTATTCACCTCCCCCTTTGAAAAAGGGGGATTGAGGGGGATTTATCTAATAAAATCTCCTCTAACCCCTCTTTTACAAAGAGGGTGACTGAATACTTACCAATTTTCTGCTAGGTAAAATAATGGAAACTGTTATTCGTGTTATACCGAGAAATGATTTCTCGTTAGAGTTATGGTTTGATACCGGTGATCACCGGTTATTTGATGCCCGACCCTATCTGGACAGAGGAGTATTTACCCGGCTGCAAGATATTGACTTATTCAAGCAGGCATTCATAGCTCTGGATACCGTGTGCTGGCCCGGTGATCTTGATATTGCTCCCGAAACGCTCTTTGATCGGTCCACATCCATATAGCTGGAAACGTAGACTACCCACTTTAGACGGGACAAGCATAAAGGATTCCTGATTAGCAAGATGCTTCAGCCAGTGACACAAACCCGTCATTCCGGCATGGATGCCGGAATCCAGTCACAGGGATGTGAAATTCTATCTGGCATCGCACCTGAAACTTGACCATTTATATCCCCTCACCCCAACCCTCTCCCGGTGGGAGAGGGAGCAAGATGCCGAAGTTATTTGATGCGCCCCCCCCCTAAAACTGACTCCACGACATGACCGTTGCAAATTTTAAATTGCCAAACTTAACCGAAAATCGCTTACTCAAAAAACCGCTTTAAATAGTGCCCCGTATACGAAGCCGCATTTTCAGAAACCTGTTTTGGTGAACCTTCGGCAACCAGCATACCGCCACCGTCGCCGCCTTCCGGCCCCATATCTATCAGCCAGTCAGCGGTTTTAATCACATCCAGGTTATGTTCGATAACAATAACGGTATTACCATGATCACGCAAGGTATGCAGCACACCGAGCAATTGTTTTATATCATGAAAATGCAGTCCCGTCGTCGGCTCGTCCAAAATATATAAAGTCTTGCCGGTATCGCGTTTGGACAGCTCTTTAGCCAGTTTAACGCGTTGCGCTTCGCCGCCGGACAGTGTTGTCGCATTTTGTCCCAAGGTAATATAACTCAAACCGACCTCGGTTAAGGTGTGTAACTTTCTGGCTAACGTGGGTACCGGACTAAAAAATTCAGCCGCATCTTCTACGGTCATCTCCAGCACTTGATGAATGGTTTTGCCTTTATAACGTATTTCCAGCGTCTCGCGGTTATAACGTTTGCCGTTGCAGGCATCACAATGCACAAAAATGTCCGGTAAAAAGTGCATTTCAACTTTGATTACGCCATCCCCTTTACACGCTTCGCAACGTCCGCCTTTAACATTAAAACTAAAACGACCGACCGTATAACCCCTTGAACGTGCCTCATGGGTCGCTGAAAAAAGCTCGCGTATGGGCGTAAACAATCCGGTGTAAGTTGCCGGATTGGAGCGTGGCGTTCGACCTATCGGACTTTGATCAATATCAACCACTTTATCAAAATGCTCCAGTCCTTCGATGGCATCACAAGGTGCGGGAATAACCCCGGCACGATTGATTAACCGTGCCGCATGGTCATATAAAGTGTCATTAACCAAGGTTGATTTACCGGAACCTGAAACGCCGGTTACACAAGTCAGCAAGCCCACCGGAAAGGAAATATCCACATTTTTCAGATTATTGCCGTAGGCATTACGGATGGTAATTACCTTGTCTTTATTGATAGGCGTTAGTGATTCCGGAATTTCAATACTCACTTTTCCCGACAAATATTGGCCTGTTAAGGAATCTTCGTTATTAAGAATATCATCCAGTGTACCTTGGGCAATAATCCGTCCCCCATGAACGCCCGCGCCGGGGCCTATATCAACAATGTGCTGAGCCGCACGAATGGCATCTTCGTCATGTTCAACCACGATAACGGTATTGCCCAAATCACGCAGATGAAACAAGGTGTTAAGCAAACGCTGGTTGTCGCGCTGATGTAAACCGATAGAGGGTTCATCAAGCACATACATAACGCCCACCAAACCTGCGCCAATTTGACTGGCGAGACGAATACGCTGCGCTTCACCGCCGGAGAGTGTGTCGGCACTGCGATCCAGCGTTAGATAATCCAGACCGACATTAACCAAAAACTCCAGTCGCTCCTGAATTTCTTTAATAATTTTTACCGATATTTCGCCCCGCTGCCCCGGCAGACATAAGGTCTCAAAGAAGGCCAGCGATTTGCGAATCGGTAAATGAGTCAGTTGATGAATCGGAAATTCTTCAATAAAAACATGTCGGGCGGCGACATTAAGACGTGCGCCATTGCACACATTACAGGGCTTATGAGAACGATATTTTGCCAATTCTTCACGAACCATCTGCGAATCGGTCTCAAGGTAACGCCGCTCCATATTGGCAATAATGCCTTCAAAACGATGTTTCTTGGTTTTAACCGACCCCGTGCCGGACATAAACTTAAATTCAATGGCTGCATTTCCGCTACCATACAGCACGGCGTCTTGCGCTTCTTTAGGCAATTGTGAAAAAGGCACTTCAAGATCAAAACCGTAATGCTCGGCCAGCGAACAAATCAGTTGATAATAATAGGCATTGCGGCGATCCCAACCACGAATAGCACCGCCGGCAAGACTGATATCGGGATTATGGACAATCAAATCAGCGTCAAAATGCTGCCTTACACCCAAACCATCACAACTACTACACGCACCTTTGGGGTTATTAAACGAGAATATGCGCGGCTCCAACTCGGTTAAACTGTAACCGCATTGAATACACGCATAACGCTCAGAAAAAACCAACTCCGTGGCATCTTCAATACAGGCAGCAATTGCAATACCGTCGGCAATACGCAAAGCCGTCTCAAATGATTCAGATAAGCGCAGGGCAATATCATCACGCACTTTAAAACGGTCAACCACCACTTCTATGGTGTGTTTCTTTTTTAAGTCCAATGCAGGCGCTTCATCCAAATCATAAACAACGCCATCGATACGGGCGCGTATAAAACCTTGGGCACGCAAATCATCCAGTAACTGACTATGCTCACCTTTACGATCATTAATAACGGGTGCCAACAACATCCAGCGTTGATCTTGCGGTTGCGCAAGAATGTGGTCAACCATCTGACTGACCGTTTGCGCTTCCAGTGACGTATGATGCTCCGGACAACGCGGCGTGCCGGCACGCGCATATAACAAGCGCAGATAATCATAGATTTCGGTGATTGTACCCACCGTTGAGCGCGGATTGTGCGAGGTGGATTTTTGTTCAATGGAAATAGCCGGAGACAAACCTTCTATATGATCAACATCCGGTTTTTCCATAATGGATAAAAACTGACGGGCATAAGCGGAAAGCGATTCCACATAGCGCCGTTGACCTTCGGCATAGATAGTATCAAACGCCAATGATGACTTGCCCGAACCGGAAAGTCCGGTAATAACAATGAGTTTGTCTCTGGGCAGATCAATATCAATATTTTTCAGATTATGCGTTCTGGCACCACGAATGCTAATAGTATCCATCAAGTAATTCCGGCAATGTAAACAACCGCCTAATATACGTTTAAAGTGCTGTTTGCACAAACTCATGGAGGATTAAAAAATACGTAATCATTCAGCCCCCCTCTTTGAAAAACCGGGGTTAGGGAAGATTTTATTAGATAAATCCCCCTCAACCCCCTTTTCCAAAGGGTGAGGTGAATAACCACACAAATACATTCGAATAAAAAGCAGGCTTTAGATTAACCGACCAAAGAAGCAGGCTTAATTTCAAAAGCCAAGGTAAACCACGAAAGAGCACTCACTCGCCCAGCAAAAATAAAATAAGATCGTCGCAATTTATCTATGCCAATAGTCCTTCACCCATTTTATCCAACCTGAAATAATCCAGTTTTTTATACAGCGTCGACCGGGTTATACCTAATCTTTTTGCCGCCAAGGTAATATTACCGTCAGATTCTTTTAGTGCTGTTTTTATGCCATGTAGCTCCCAATTTGATAAACTCTTAATCGACTCGTAAGGCGCTAACGGTATTGTCATCATTGATTGAATGCTGTCAGCGGACTGCCAATCACCGTCAATCAACTTGAGTTCAGCCATAAAATCCAGCGGTAAATCCTGGATACTGATAAAGGTATTACTTGCACTATAAAGAGTGGATCTAATTACATTAATCAATTGGCGAATATTGCCAGGCCAAGGGTGCCTTTCAATCAAGCTGATAACGTCCGGACAAATCTCATAGGTTTCTGTTACAGAGACCGCTTTCAATTCACGTTGCAAAATGTGATGAATAATCGTTTTTTTATCAGGCCGCTCACGCAATGGCGGCAGATGGATTTGTGCGCCGTTGAGTCGATAATAAAGATCACGTCGAAAACGTCCCGCTTCAACGGCCTCAATTAATTGCACATTGGTCGCGGCGACGACTTGCACATCAACACGAATGGGCGAGCACCCACCTACCGGCGTAAACTCGGAGGTTTCCAAAACCCGAAGTAAGGTGGACTGTAAGTCAAAGCTCATGTCCCCTATTTCATCCAGAAATAAAATGCCTTTATCAGCCAATTTGAATTTACCCGGCTTGCCGTTACTTCTTGCTCCGGTAAAACTGCCGGCTTCATAGCCAAATAATTCACTTTCTATTAAATCACGCGGTATGGATGCACAATTAATGGCAATAAAGGGTTGATCCTTTCTGGGGCCGGCCTGCTTAAGTAAATTAACAAAATGATCTTTACCAACGCCTGACTCACCCGTTATCAAGATAGGTATTTTATGCGTTTGTAGTTTTACCGCTTTTTGAATAAGTAATGCGAGGGATTCTGAAATACTGGATTCATTTTGCCAATCTGCCTGATTTAATGCCGGTTTAAAATGAAACTTTTCCAACACTCGCTCTTGAGCGTTTTTATTTTGAGCTAAAGGCAGATCGGTATTAACCAATACACAAATCAAATGAAGAAACGCAAACAACGAATTCATGCATTCGTGATGATTGCTGACCAAACCTATTACCGCGAGCAAGTTGCCGGCATCATCCAGCAAAGGATAACCAACCGTAGTGTAAGGGTGCAATACACTTAAAAAATGCTCCATACCCTGAAAGGCAATCGGTTTTTTAAGCAGGATTGCCGTACCAATACCGTTATTACCTAAAACCGGCTCATGCCAGTGTGTACCTGGCTCATACATTCCGGTCATAAAAGCATTGAGTTGACGGCTTTCACCTGAAGTGTACAAAAGCCTGCCATCGGCTGTAGTCAGCACCATCATAACGCCCGCTTCTTTAAGAAACACCGTAAAGTTGTGGCTTAACTGTTTGATTAATTGTTCTATATGTTTTAGCTGATGATCGCTATTAACAGCATGATTAATAACCGGAAACTTTTCCAAATTAGCATAATTACCCAGTGGCAACTGATAATCTTCCAGGCAACGTCGCCATGACTCAGTCACTTCCGACCTTACCCACTCGCCCTGATCCGGAATTGAACGCGTTTGATTCATCCATTGCCAGGCCTGTGCGGGTCGATCAACTTCAAACTCTACGGTATGGCGGACTAATAATGCTTCTTGAATTATTCTTACTTTATTAGGGATCTTGTAATCAATGGTCATTGTTGTCTCATGAGGGTAATGCTTAAAGATAGTAATAGCAAAAAACATTAAGGTTATTTAAGTTTAATGAATTTGTCATAACTACGATAACGCGCACTCAAGATAACAAAATTAAAAAAATAGGCAATGCGTCATAATGACGCATTGCCTTAACGTTATTAACCAATAACGGAGGCACCTATTTCAGATGCAGGTAGGGATAGCTAAACAAATAAAATAAAAAAACAACTACAATCATTTAAAAGGGGTTATAAATGAATAGGGTGTGCAGAACAGACTGAATAATAGCGAAGCAAACTTTTGCCTGATTCGATACTCAGGCATTAGACAACCACTAACGGTTACAGCTCGCGATTACTCGGCACCTTCTTAAAATAAAAACAAATAAGCAAAAATAAGTGCTCTTGCTACCCATCGGACTGCCATCATTGGCAGCCCGACCCAGCGCAATACTGCTTATTTTTATGCTCTTGGATCCTCACGGGTTGCTGCGGCCCATTCCGGCGAGTAACCGTCCATAATGGAATTATCGGGGACATCCATAACCACAGTCTCGGTAGTCATCATCGTACCGACCACACTGACAGCATTGCGTAATGCCAGACGCATGACTTTAACCGGATCAATAATGCCAATCTCCAGAAAGTTACCGTAAAGATGATGCCGGGTATCCAGTGTGAAACTGTCATCATCTTGTGCATTTAACCGGGCAATAACTTCTTCACTGTTAAAACCGGCATTTTGGGTTATTTTTTGCAAGGGAGCGCTTAATGCGGCCTGCAAAATTCTGATACCCTGCTGTTGCTCTGCATTTTCGGCAATAACGCTGTCTAGTGCTTTAATACAGTGAAACAAGGCCACGCCACCGCCCGGTAAAACACCTTCTTCAAGCGCCGCTATAGCTGACATATAAGCGTTTTCAATACGCACCAGACGTTCTTTTATTTCAAAATCAGCCATTCCGCCGACACTAAATACACCGGTTCTACCCTTCAAGAAGGCCATTCGATCTTCCAATTCTTCATAGTCGTGTTTATTGCCGGTAGCCGAGCCTTGTCCGGGTTTTTTGGCCAACATAATTGCCGCTTCCTGGCGTAATGTTTCCGTGCGAACATCGATGGCGGCTTGATTGGTAGCCACCGCAGAAATTTTTTCTATCCAGTCCGCACTAACCTCGGTAAAGGCTTTTTCTGCCAGATTTTTTTCGACTAAAGCCAAGCCAATATCCAGGCCTTTTTTTAACTGTAAAGGGTGAAAGCCTGCTGCCACGCTTTTTAGACAGTCTTGCGCCAGTTTTTGTGCCAGTACAATCGAGGTGGTTGTACCGTCACCGACTTGTCGTGAAACGGCACCGGCAACATCACGCAGCATCCGCCCGCCCAAATCGGTAATTCTGTCATCAAAATTGATCGATCTGGCTACCGTCACACCGTCTCGGGTAAAAATGGGCATTATGCCATCGGTGCGATGCTGGATCATGACAGCCGGGCCATTACTGCCCATCGTTACAATCACGGCACGCGCCACCCTATCTATCCCTGCCATCATTTTTAAGCGTGCTTCAGGGTTGTAAATAATCTGTTTACTCATGGCTATGCTGTCTCAATCAGTTAAAGTTTTGAATTCAATTTCATAAATGTCTGTCCTACTTGCGCACGGGATTTATGGGCTCGACTTAGACTCGCCCACGTACGTATCAAGATTTTTTCCCAGTAATCCAAGGTTCTTTTAAATTCAGCTTCTTCTTCGCCGGTTAATTCCTGATTCCAGAATTCCTTTAATTCTTCAACTCTGGCAGCGCCTAATTTAACGATTAGCTCCCGCTCTTCTATCACTAATCTTCTAATGGTTACATCCAGATGAACCACCATCTCGCCAAGAAAATCAACATCATCAGGTTTCATACCCACCTCAAATAACGTTGCAGTTAACGGTCTTGCCGACGACATTCAAAAGAACAATTGATGCTTAAATTGATCGAGTAGTGCCTCTGCTTCACTGGCACGATGCATAAAAAAATCGGGGGTTGGATTTTTTAAAAAATCAGTGAAGCCGTCAATGGCTGCTACGCTTTTATCGTCAATTTTGTTAAAGCCCATCTTCCAATCGGGAAAGCTTCTTTGTGGAATGGGCTTTTTATAAATTTGTAACACATCGCGATGTCGACGATCATTTGCAATCGTAGCAAACAGATCTTCGAGGTCTTTTTGTTCGCCTTCAAGTGCTTGCATAAAAAAACCATCACGAAAGAGCAACATTCCGGTGATACTTAACGCTTCATTTTTTTCTCTGGCTTTCTTGAGCAGATCCTGTAGATGTTTATCAGACATCTCTTGGTTGGCCAGGCTTACGTATACTAAACAATTAAGTGACATTATGTGCTCCTCTTTTATGATGATTTATTGTTTTTTAATTCTGTAACAGGCGCTGTATAGGGGGGCGCCATAAGAGACCCTACAGATTGCCCGGTCTCTTCTGTTGAGGTGTTTTTACGAGCCACTGGACAAGAATTTTTCCAGATAAATACGTTCTTTGGGAATACCCTGATCTTCGCAGACCGCGAAGGTGGCATCCACCATGCCGGGAGGACCGCATAAATAAATATCCGGCTTGACGCCTGTTAATTGCAAATCGCGACGTAAAATATCGACGACACTGCCTTTTTCGCAATGCCAATCATCTGAACATTTCCATACGCAATTTCTCAGTTCCAGCGTTGGCATTTCAGCGGCTAACTGATCAAGCTCATCCAGATGAAAAATTTCTGCTTCAGTATTAACCCCAAAATAGATCACGCATTTTTGTGGCTCTTGCCATTCGTGCATACGTCTGACCATCGATAATATGGGAGCCAAACCTGTGCCACCCGCAATAAAATAGCGCGGTGTAAAGCCGTTTTCTTTTAAGCCAAAAATACCTGACGGGCCTTTAACCTGTATTTTTTGTCCAATTTTGGCATCGTCTTTCATATAGGTAGAAAACTTGCCGCCATCGACTATCCGAATCAAAAATTCCAGATTACCTTGTTTGTTGCTTGTGTTTGCGGGCGAATAAGACCGGGTAGTGGTTGTACCCGGAATCTCCAGGTCAAAAAACTGCCCTGAATCAAATTTAACTTGCTTATCATCACCGGTTCGACATACCAGTAAGCGCATAACGTTACTGGATATTTGCGCCAACTCGGTCACTTCCGCCTCAAAAGACAAGCCTTCCGGAGAAAATGATATACGGTCGTAAGTGTAAGGAACTTCAACTTCAATGTCGGTAGTCGGATAACAGCGACACAGCAACACTTCGCCGGCATCCTCTTCTTCTGAAGGCAGCGCCTGGGTGCTAAATTTACCCAAGACATAATCTCCTTCCGAGCAAAAACCTTTGCAAGTGGCACAACCGCCTTCGCGGCAGGAAGCCATTAAATAAATATCTTGCCGTAATCCGGCGCTGATGACATCTTCATCTGAACGACATTCAAAGGTGACGGTTTCATCGTCTTGGGTAACAATCGTTACCTGATGTGTACTTGCCATAAACTACAGTGCCTCTTCTATCTGGGAGTTTGGACTTTTCATGTTGAAAAAAGCCATGACATGTTTTATCGAATGCTTTGATGCATCCAACGTTAACGAACACCCTTCCTGAACCAGTGCGTGGTCGCGATAGATAGTCCACCGCCACATAAATTCCAGATCTTCTGCATAGGCAGTGTAGGGATGGCTGTCATAAAGTACAGTGAGAGCAGTATTAGGATTATCCGTTTCCTGATCTTGTGAAGTAGATAAAATGTCTGGTGCTTCTAACATGGTTTACCGTGTTGTTTATAGATTTTAAAAATGCCGATGCAGCGCAATCAGGCGCTACATCGGCACCCTAATTGGAACTTGGGGCGAGTTCCAATTATCAGTCAAATTACGATTGTAAAGCGATGACTTTGACGCCACGTGCTTTACGCAAGTCTTCTAAAGACAAGGCATAGTAATCAACGTTTCTAAGTTCCATCAGCTTGGTACCCAACAGACGATCAGTGTCCATGAAAACATTAACCGGCATAACAGGCGGTTTGTTAGCCAGTCTAAAGTTGATATGGATTTTTTCGGCTTCGTACATGTGGGTACAAGCATCCATTTGGGCAACGGCTCTATCTGCCACTTTCTGGGCATTTTCACCACTGATAGTATTGTTAAAAAACTCTACATCATTGAGTTCTGCATGCTTCAATAAAGCGACTTTTTCTTCAATTTTGCTTTCAATCCACAGGCCGTCCAGTTCCAGTGAAAAATCAGTTTTAAAAGGATCAATGTGTTTGGCACGAAAATCTTTTAAAAATGCATGGCCTTTTGCCATGGTGTTTAATCCAGCGATTTGTTTGACCCAGGCATCACGCGTTGGGTTTTCATGTATGTTAGCCATTGTTACCTCCTATACGGTTTCAAGATCTTGCAGTTTGACATCAAGACCCATCAGTTCTGATGTGATGGTAAAGGTCTCATCCAGCGTATAAGCGCGACCAATAGTTGAAGACACATCCACTAAAAAATCATACACGCTAAAGTGTTTACCCAGCAGTTCAGAGACTTCACGACAATCGACTTCAATTTTACCGGTCGCTTTCAGCCACCAGTAACCGGCACGATCTTCTACGACCAAAGTGGGGTTGTCATCTTTATGATCACCCAGCAAAATTTCTTGAACGACCGTGTTCATTTCATCTGATTTTTTCAAAACTAAAACGACATCGTTGGTTTCTTTACAAACTTGATTTTCTTCGGCGAAGTATTCATCAGCAAAGGCTTTGCCTGTTTTTGCCATGATACCTGCGCCGTACGAATTGGCATTGGTAGACATAATAATTCCTTATTTAAGACCCGTTAATATGGTTTTAATGTGTGCGGCTGTATCGACTTTATAGCCAATGGGCGCTGCGTAATCCCTTTCCCAGTCTTCAAAAACCCGCTCTAATGCCGCTTGAATCGCATCTTTGCTGGTGACGCCTTTAATTTCAGGGATTTTCGCAAAAATACCCATAAAATCTTTTAACGCGTTAACCGTTCTAGGCAACCATTTATCGCTCCAGGCACGCATCAAACGATCGTTGTATTCGCCAAATTCAGGGTCGGCACTGAGACACGTATGGAACATGTCCGTAGTAATGCCTTTGGTTTGTGAATGATATAACTGCATTTGATTGATAAAGAACGGTGTTAAGTTATCGCCGTAATAAGCCGACAATCTTAAAAAGAATTCTCTACGTACAAACTGACCGAACAACGGATCGTAAATCATGTGACCCGAGAATAAAATCTCGTTCCAGTCATAAGTGGCTTGCCAAATATCTTCAACAGTTTCTCTGGCACCCTTGTAGATTTGGCCTTTGGTCCATTCCGCTTTGGGAATATCAGTGGACTCGTTAAATCCGGGTACAATTTTGGCCAGAAAAGTTCTTTCTGCCTGAATCATTTGTGCATTATCAACTTTATCCAGGCCGATCATGGCGGTACTCATGCGGATGGTATCACCCAGGCAATCACGGGTTACCGATGAATGCGAATTGAATAAACCATACTCGCTAAAGCCAAAAGCCCCCAAATAATCACCCAGCACTTCATCGCGCCAAACCGGATCAATTGAACGAACATGACCATCGGCAGAATAAGCTTTCAGAAAACGGTCGGTATAGCGCCATTCTTCCGCTTTATCTTTCACATACAGGTAATGCCAGCGAAAAGCCGGATCACGATGCTTGTGCCAGTCAGTGGTACGCATTTCAGTCGACTCGTTACTCCATGACGGGCGGCCACCGTGGAATTTTTGTGTCCAGTCACCCCAATCCAAACCACCGGCAATCCAGTCTGGTGTCGGTTGTGTGTAACAACATAAAACTTCATACTCATTTAGCCGGCGACCGCGCGGTGTAACAAAGTAATTCATTTTACGTTGTGTTTCTAATGGTTTGTCAGGGATTGCTGCTAAAATTTGCGCAGCAATAACAGGATCTGTCAGGCCGCGTTTACCGCCGGATACTTCAATTGACATAATTTAATTCCTTTACAATAATAATAGGCGGTGTTGTCAACCCGCCATGGCTTGTTGTTGGTAGAGAGTAAGTTCGCAACCTTAAAAAAACCATGTCAACGTTAACAACACCCAATAAAATAATGATTACAATGCTTTCAAAGGATCAGTAAATACGCAGCCGATCTTTTTGATATCATCCAACGTCCATAGCTTGCCGTCTTTGTTGGTATGTGGCTGACTAATTAAAGTAAAGCCGTCACTACGGACGCCATGGCCTTCTGCAATCACTTCTGATAACTCACGACCTTCATATTGTTCATAGATATTTTGGCACTCATAACGTTCCGGCTCAGACAGCCACATACGTTCACCCCATGGATCACTGAACGAATGTTTTTTACCATTCGATTCAAGGACACGCAGCGTGCTGGCACCTTTACAATAGCTTGGGCAAAAGGGAACTTGTGAGACGCGGTCGATATAGATTGGATGGTTGTTTTCAGCAAACCATTGCAGTGGCAAGAAGCCGCTGTTTGGGTCTTCACAACCACGCGCACGCCATTCTTCATAAACCTTGCCGTACATCTCATACCAGCCAGGGTAGTTGGCTTCGTACCATTCCGCTTCTTCGGCAGTCGGCAGAGATACACGGAAAAAGCCGGTTGGCCACATAGCGTAAGCAATCAAGAATAAATCGTGATGTGCCCAGTAAGCATCTTTTTTGGCATCGCGTAAACTGGCGGGTGATTCAACACCGTATTTGCCCAAACGACCAATCCAGATACCGCCCCAATCTTCGTATACCCAACGGTTCCAGGTTTTAACCCAAGGCTCGACTTTAAAATGACTACCGTACTCAAACATCATACCCAGTACCGGTGTGAAGTATTTTTGTTGTGTCCAGAACGCGTTGTTCAAATCGGTGTTCAAATATTTTGAAGCCGCTTCGTCATTAGCAATCGATACGATTGTTTGATAACCGTTTGCCATGTGACGTAATTCGTCAGTTTCAATTGACAAGAATACGGTTGGAGTCATTTCATCGCCGTTTGCTGATGCCCATTCAGTCACCGCAACGATTAATGGATTGGTAAAGCAGGCTTCACCCACTAACTGCAAGTTAATGGAACACTCAACCGCATCGCCCGAAATAAAGCCATCCGCGAATACGCGTTTCATACCTTTCCACAAGGGCCCGATAGCACGCGTACGACGGGCATCATTATGACCGGCAGCATCTTGACCTTGTTTGGCAAAGTAGTAGTTAATATAAGCACATTGGTTGGTATGACGGATTTCATCCATCACCTGGCCCAAATAACCATTTTTTTGTTCAGGTGCAGAGGCAGAATCCCACAGCATACCGGTTGCGGCAATCGCGTTATACTCGCCTACTTCCAGAAAGTTGGAAATAACTTTCATGGACTCATTCCATTTAGGATGTACGCGATTGGCAGCATCAACACGCGTCAACACATCTTGCAAACTACCAAATTGACGTTCGTCTTTCACTGATTCCATACGCGCATATTCTTTGGCGATTAGCTTGAATTGCTCTTTGGTATCATTGGCCATTTTGTATTTGGTCGAATATTTAGTCCGATTCTTATCAAAATCCCAAGTGAAGCTTTGCATCCATTTGTGTACTTCTTGCGCACCTACACTAACGGGTGCACGATTAACGGCCAGCGCATCCGTCGCTGCTTTTGTTGCTGAACTTATAGCCATGTGACTACTCCTGTTTATTTAATCATTTAAGAAAAGGCCATCGTTACTATGCATTTCAAGGAAACGTATCACGTCTTAATGCGGGTTACCCAGACTGAACGTATGACCTACAATACCTAAAGCAATCGCTATGCCAAAACATATAAAAATTAAAAAACGTTTTAATAACAAATAGTTGTGAATAATTATCGGGATTGTCAATGATTTATAAACTGTCTATTTACAAAACAGACTGTTCAATTAAAAAACAAACCGTATAGTTATTAAACACAAAGCTTGGAGAAATTTGATTGGCACGGAATAATCGTAGGTACCAAGATTACACCTTATTGACTCAGACAAGCTGATGTGCGGCAACATGTCGCATGTTTAAATACCCCCGGTCGGGCTAAAATCAAGCCCCACTATTTACTGTTTTGTATATCAACCTATTTAATTGAGAAACATACCTGTGATTAATCAACCTGATTTTTTTACCCTTAGCCAGCTTGACTTGGAAAACAAACTGATTTCACCGGTACCAACCTTTAAAATTTGTTGTGCATCAACTTGGGTTAGTCTGTCGTTTTAATAAGGTATCGTTAATGCCTGGTTGACCCTGAATTGAATTTAATAAAAAAATAAAATCCTTATGCATCAAACTGCCAAAGCCAAACATTTCATCCTCGCACATCAGACTCAACACCGCGTTCGAATTATCGCGCCGGGTTTACGCAAGGATCAGGAGCGTGCTTCCATATTGGAAATGTTGTTGGGTAAACGGCAAGGCGTTAAAGCAGTAAAAATCGTTCCGGCGATAGCCTCGGTGACGATTCATTTTGATCCGGACTACCTGCCTGTCGCCAATCTATTGCAGCTTTTGGAAACGGTCATAGGTAACCTTGGATTAAGGCCGAGTGCCACCACTAACCCCCTAAAGCAGAAAACCACGCCCTCCAGTAAAGTATTACAGGATTTTTTTATTGGCGTTGGCGGCATGAGCTGTGCGTCCTGCGCCTTGTTTCTGGAAATGATGTTGCAACGTGAACCCGACATCACTAAAGCGACCGTTAATTATGTGACGGAGACAGCTAACGTCAAGGGTTATGTTTCCAAAGAAAAGCTTTTTAAAATCATCGCTGACAATGGCTACCAAGCCTTTTCAATCGATACACTGACAGAACGAAAATGGGTGTTTGAATTAGAGCGCAAACATTTACTTAGAGTAAAAAAGCACCTCATAAGTATAGGCTGGTCAAGCTTGCCCGTGCTACTGCTTGGCCTCTTGCGCTCAAGATCACTCCCCTTTTTGCTGCTGCAAGCCTTGTTTGCGACACCTGTGGTTTTTTTTGGCGGCCGGGATATTTTTAAAAAGGCGCTACATCAAGCAAAGCAAGGTTCTGCCAATACAGATAGCTTGATTACACTGGGCGTAGGGGCAGCTTACCTATACAGCTTGGCATCCTTATTTCGCAACCGCCGCCATGTTTACTTTGATACCGCAACGGCCATCATTGATTTTGTTCTGTTAGGCCGATACCTGGAAGAGCTGGCAAAAAACAGAGTGATCAACGACATCCGTAAACTGGTAAACCTGCAACCTTTGGAGGCAACCTTATTAATTGCGGATAAAGAAACGAAAATAAGTGCCGATAAAATCACGGTAGATGCTGTTTTGCTGATTCGTCCCGGTGAAAAAATACCGGCTGACGGGTTAGTCATAAAGGGTTTTTCCAGCGTTGATGAAGCCATGGTAACCGGATCCAGCACTCCCTGCATAAAGGAGTTTGGACATAAGGTCTACGAGGGCTGTATCAATGGTCATGGCGTTTTGCATATCCGTGCCACAGCAACCGGCAAGGATACCGTTTTATCCGGTTTGATACGCCGGGTCGATCAGGCGCAGGCTTCAAAATTGCCGATTCAAAAAACGGTTGATGCCTTTTCATCAGTATTTGTGCCATCGATTATAGTGCTGTCAGGTATGACTTTAGGGGGCTGGCTTCTGGCCGGAGAACGCATGGCATACGCCTTGGCGAATGCCATTGCCGTACTGCTGATTTCCTGCCCCTGCGCCCTGGGATTGGCAACATCGTCGGCAACCATAACCGCTACAGGGCAGGCAGCACGACGAGGCATTTATATTCGTAATGGCGAAGCACTGGAAACAGCGGCCACCATTGATATCGTTATCTTTGATAAAACCGGCACCCTGACCGAAGGCAATGCCAACGTTACCGACTTGCTCAACATTTCTCCCCTGGATGACGACAGTATTATTCAATTAGCGGTATCCGCAGAATTTAATTCAGGACATTATCTGGGTCAAGCACTTATGCGGTATGCCAAAGTACGCACTATTAGCCCGTTGGGGTCTGCCCATTTTCATAGTATTCCCGATCAAGGCATCCGTGCCGACGTGGGTCAATATGAAGTGTTGCTGGGTAATGCGTCCTGGCTGGAGGGGCAACAAATTGATTTAACCGCCTTAAAAGCAACCGCGACAAACCTGTCCAAACAGGGTAAAACACTCATCTATCTGGCTATTGACCGGCACGCGGCGGCGTTGTTTGCGGTTTCTGATCAAGTAAGATCCAATGCCCGATTAGTGATCAAACAGTTACATGATCGTCATCTTGAAACGATGATGGTCACCGGTGATACCGGGGAAGCGGCTTGGCCTGTTGCTGAACAGGTAGGTATCAAAACGGTTATCACCGAGGCGAATCCGGTGAAAAAACTGGCGATTATTCGCAGCTTGCAAAAACAGGGTCGCCAGGTTGCCATGGTCGGTGACGGTGTTAACGACGCGCCTGCGCTGGCCGCCGCCAACCTTGGCATGGCGATTGATAAAGGTACTGACATTACCATTCACGCGGCAGATTTGATTTTAAGCAATGGTGATATAGGCAAAGTTTCCGATGCCATCGCTTTGAGTCACCAAACGTTAAGTATTATTAAACAAAATCTGTTTTGGGCTTTTGGCTATAACGCCATCGCTATTCCCTTTGCAATAGCCGGAAAACTAAATCCTGCCATGGCATCAGCGGCAATGGCGCTCAGTTCTGTTTCGGTGATCATCAACTCGTTACGCTTAATTCGATTCTCTGGCGTGCCGGAAAACGATGTGGAAAAACATTAATAAAAAAACGCAAGTAGTTGGTTTGGGCTGGATAGATTGTGCTGACAATAGCGCCTGCCTCATCCCAAAATCCAACCATCTACTTTATTTATTTACGCTGGAGTCTAAGGGAGTTAACAACAACGGAAATGGAGCTTAACGCCATGGCTGCCGAGGCAATCATGGGGTTGAGTTTGCCCAGTGCCGCGACTGGAATTGCAACCGTGTTGTAACCCAGCGCCCAAAACAGGTTTTGTTTGATAATGCTTAACGTCGCACCGCTCAACTCCATAACGTCAGCGATTTTGCTAATATCACCACTGACCAACGTGAGATCAGCCGTTTCGATGGCGACATCCGTACCCGTGCCAATAGCAAAGCTGACATCGGCGGCTGCCAAAGCCGGCGCATCATTAATACCATCGCCAATCATGCCGACCTTATAACCTTGCCCTTGTAACTCGCGGATAATATCGAGTTTTCTTTCCGGTTTGGCATGCGCGATAACCGTATCAATGCCCACCAGTCCGGCAACGTAATGCGCGGTTTGTTCGGTATCGCCTGAAACCATCATGGGTTTTATCCCAAGCTTGCGTAGTCTTTCAATCGCTTTGCCTGCGTTAGCCCTGGGCTGATCGGCGATGCCAAACAGTGCGGACAGCTTGCCATCCACGCCGACATAAACCGGGGTCTTGCCTTGTTCGGCCAGCGTTATGGCGCGTGGCACGAAGGTATTGACATCAACGCCAGACTGTTCCAGCCAGACACGATTACCCACCAAAACGTCACAACCGTCCACACGGGCGCAAATGCCGTGACCTGGAATAGCGTTAAATTCAGCGGCTTCAATAGAGCAAACCTTACGATCCTGGGCATAAGCGACAATGGATTTTGCCAAAAAATGCTCTGAACCGACTTCCGCAGCAGCGACCAATGCCAATACCCGCGCTTCGTCGACTTCGGAGGCAACCATAAAATCGGTGACGCGTGGCTTACCCTCGGTAATGGTTCCGGTTTTATCAAACACAATAGTCGTCAACTTTGAGGCCGTTTCCAGGCTTGCGCCATTACGGATATATACGCCGCGCTTTGCAGACTGTCCCGTGCCCACCATAATGGCCATAGGTGTTGCCAAGCCCAGTGAACACGGACAAGCAATTAACAGTACGGCGATGGCATTGCTGAAAGCGGTTGCAAAACCGGCACCCACAGAAAGCCAAGTCAGGAAGGTAAACAGTGAAAGGGTGATGACAGCAGGCACAAAAACAGCAGAAATACGATCCACGGTTTTTTGGATGGGTAATTTGGACGATTGGGCCTGATCGACCATGTGAATAATGTTCGCCAGAAACGTATCGGCACCGATGGCGGTAACCCGCATTTTTAAAGCACCCTGCGCATTGATACAACCACCGACCAGACGCTGCCCCGCTTCCTTGATAACGGGGAGGCTCTCCCCTGTCACCATGGATTCGTCTACTGTTGAAATTCCTTCAATCACAATGCCGTCAGTCGGAATTTTTTCACCGGGACGCACCAGCAATAAATCGCCAATCAGAAGGTCTTCGACATTGACAGTGGTTTCCTTATTCTCGTGCAAAACTGTCGCCGTTTGCGGTTGCAAATTAACCAGTGTACGGATAGCTTCATGCGCTTTACCTTTTGCTTTTTCTTCCAGGTAACGACCGATGAGGACGAAGGTAATAATGCCGGTGGCGGAATCGAAGTACAGTCCGCGCTGACCTCTCAGCAAGGACGCGACACTATAGCCATAAGACGAACCCACCCCTAAGGCAATCAGACTGTCCATGTTGGTGGCACGCTGCCTGGCCAGTTTTAGGGCTTTTTCAAAGAAGGGTCTGCCTGCCCACAACACAATGGGCGCGGCCAAAAGATGCTGCACCCAATGCCAATATCTCGAAGTCGGAGCCGCCATACCGATAATCATGACGGGAAAACTCAGTACTGCCGCAAAAACAGCACGCCGCTTGGCGTCACTCAGGCGTTGCTTTTCGCGAACAATCAGGGTTTGACGCTGAGCCAAGTTATCAAGACTGTGCGCCTTATAACCGATATTGTCGATTAGTCGCCACAAGGTTTCTTTACTTATCCTGCCAGTCACCGAGGCCGTTTCTGACGCATAATTGACATTCGCTTTAGAAATGCGTGGATCCCGCTTCAATAGCATCTCGATTAAAAGGGCGCAGGATACACAAGTCATGCCGTCGATAGTCAGATTAAATTCCTGTTCGGTGAGGGATTTATCATCCTGAACGGGTATCAAAGGCTGGTTATTAGTGCCGGTAGTTGCGGATTTTCTTTTGCCCAAATTCGCCAGTAAGGCATCCAAAAGGGTTAACAAGCCGGCCTTCGGTAGCGTGTCGGGATCAAAGTAGATGACCAGAGAGGCAATATCAGGAACGCTACGCACTTTTTCGATACCGCCCCGCTTTTGCAGCATAATTTCCAGAACACAGGCACGCTCCGGATCTTTAAGCAAGACCGGAGCAACAATACGGATTCGGCGATTCAGGGCATGAACCACTTTGCCATGATTCAAACTAACGGTATCAGACGACTTCATTTCAGTGTCCAGGATAATGTTATTTCAGAAGTTTAAAAGCGGCGATTTTTTAGCTCAACAGTTTTCAAGAACACAGGTTTTTTTGGCAATATCTCTGTCCCCAGCTTCTTCGGGGAACTCCTCAAACAGATCTTGAAGATTTTCATTTTGTCGCAATATAAAATGCTTGCTTTGTTCGGCAGTTTTGCAGGTAATCAACATAATTTCCTTGCGGTATTTATGCGTAAAATAACCCGCAGCAATACCCAAACCAAACAGGACAACAGGATGCCTGGCAAGTGAAGCTATCACACCTTTGCCTGTGTGCATGATAGTTGATGTAGCAACCGCCGTTGCAACGCCGGTAGTGACGCGCGTGAACGCCACATCATCTTTAGACGGGTCTTTGCTTTTCATTGCCCTTTCCCCCAACCTTGTTCTGTGTGTTAAAATTTCATTTTTGAAAAAATTTGATGCATCAAATACTCTAACATATACTCTACGTTCATTTGAAACAATTTTTATGGCCAAGTCAATGAGTATTTAATCCGCTCTATCATTACCGCTCTGACCTTGTTAAAAACCGGTCAGCTTGCTTAACCGAACAACGGCAAGAGTAAAACGGCTTTAGCTGTTTTTAGCCAAGGACTAAAGCTCTTGGACGCCGGCACACAGGTCAAAAGAAACAAGATTTCGATTACACCAACACAAAGCCTCAGCTCTTTAAATGCCAACTTGGAGACACCGCCATGCCCAATACCGAATCATGAACACGAGCAACGAGAGCTTACAGCCCGACCCAGCCCAACCACCGCATGGCAACGTCTTGCTTATTGCCTTAAAAAGGCTGATTGCTGTGACGCTTGCGCTTATCGGTATCGGCTTTATTCTTTGGCTGGATAGTTGGTTTATGAATCATGCAGACATGCCCAAGCTTGGTCGGGACATGAGCTACGGATTGCTGTTGCTGATTGGTTTCTTGACCAGTTTTCACTGCGTGGGCATGTGTGGCCCGCTAATTCTGGGCTATACCGCCAAAAGCGCCGCCAATGGACACAAATCATATACGACGCATTTTCTTTATGGTATCGGTAAAACCCTGTCCTATACTTTTATCGGTGCCTTGTTTGGCCTGTTCGGCTCGGTGGTCGCTTTTACACCCTACACACAAGGCGCAGTCGGTGTTGCTGCCGGAGTTTTTCTGATTTTGTTCGGCTTACACATGCTGGAAGTGTTCCCGATACTGAGCCATTTCCAGCTTAAGGCGCCCAAGTTTGTCATGCGCTTTGTGGGCAAGGAATATCGCAAGCACAGCAACCCCTTCATCATCGGACTTCTAAATGGCCTGATGATTATTTGCGGGCCGTTACAAGCCATGTATATTATGGCCGCTGGCACGGGAAGTTGGACTGGGGGCGCGGCCATTTTGTTCTTTTTTGGCATCGGCACATTGCCATTACTGTTAGGTTTCGGATTTCTAACCAGTCTGCTTTCAGCAAATCTGACACCCAAATTACTAAAAGCCTCCGGCATTATCGTCATGATTCTGGGAGCCATTATGCTTAATCGCGGGCTGGCGGTAACCGGTACCGGCATTGACTTTAATACCTTGGTCGCCCGCGTATCGGAAAAGCTGTCCCCGACTGTGGCGGAAACACCATCATGTGAGACAGAACAAACTATCCACATGGACGTGCTAAAAAACAGCTTCTCGCCCAACCACTTCACTTTGTGCAAAGGCGTACCGGTAAAATGGGTGATTAACGGCAAGGAACTGAACGAATGCAACAGGGTTATTGTGATACCTCAATATCAATTAAAAATCGAGCTAAAAGAAGGCACGCAAATTATCGAATTTACACCGCAGGAAAGCGGTGTAGTCCCTTGGAGTTGCTGGATGGGCATGATACCCGGCACCTTCCTGATCGTAGACAACACAATAACTCCCAAGCCAAACGAAGCGCCGGTTACCCAGCCCGCAGAGCCGAAAAATGCAGTTCTCGAAGTCTATCGCCAGCGCTTTATCGATGAAGTTAAACGCTTATGGCAACGCTTGGAATTGTTTTATCAGGATATTTGGACGGGAAAATAACGTCTCATAATACACAGGAATTCTTCGCCAGACCTGTCAGGTTTTTAAAACCTGACAGGTCTACAAAATCTGCAAGTAATGAACAAAATTCGCAGCCCTTTCAAAACCATAATGAGCGCAGTACTTGCGCTCATTATGCAAAAAATCAGCTTACAGGTATATCAATAACATCATGAAAAAACAGGTCATATCACGTACTAAAAGCGCGTTATATAACATAGTTTAATTAATTTATTTAGCAACATAAAATACACTCTGTTGATTTATTTAGCATTAATAGCTTAGGCATATATTATGCTTTTTTATTAAAGCGGCTTTTACGGAAGATTAAAATTATTGGCTCGTTAATTAGTTATGCTTGTCATCTTTAAATTTATTGTCGCATAATTAAACAGCGGATATTTTAAGTTAGTGTTTTTGAAGCTTGCCGGCAAGCCATAAGTTTCAACGCCTAAGGTCATGGAGACGACTTTTACTATAGAGCTTGAAGGTTTTATAAGCACATAAATCATGAGAAATTCTTCACTGTTTTTTTTATACATCACCAGCGGAATTGTTTTATTAAGCCTGCTGCTGGTGCATGCGTCGGTTAGCGAAAGCGCCCGACAAGTCAATCTTGAGGAAAAAGCTGCGTTGGTAAAAATACTAAAACTGACTGACCTGTGTCTGTTCACCGAAGCCCGCTACACCCGACATTTGTCCCAAGCCGATTTGAACACCGCCTTCCAGGATCATCCGCTATCGCTGGAACATTTTCCGTCCGGCTCGTTTACCCAGCCACCAGAAAGAATTAACCTGCGACCATGAGACACTGGATTGAAAAGCAACGTTACATTATCGACTTCACACTCTCGTCGCTGCTGCGCAGAAAGGTGAAAAATGTTGGCTTGCTGGCTTTATATACGCTCATCGTATTTATCCTGGCCTCAACGATGTTCTTTACTTACTCCATAAAAAAAGAAGCCTCGCTGATCCTGAAAGACTCGCCGGAAATAGTGGTGCAAAAAATAGTGGCCGGGCGACACGACCTGTTTCCGGTCAGTTATATCGACACCATTAAAAAAATCAGAGGGGTGGCTAGTGTTGAAAGCCGGTTGTGGGGTTATTATTACGACAGCCTGGTCGGTGCCAACTACACGCTGTTGACGCCGCCCCGCAACGGCAGTTTTACAGATACGGGCAAGTCCACCGCGAAAACAACAGTGATTGACAATGAGTCGACCGATAGCTCAAAACCGCTGTTTGAATTGAACGGCGCGGTGCTGGAACCGGGAACGTTGATTATCGGCAATGGTATTGCCCGTCTTCGCGCTATCGGCACAGGCGATTATATGCCGTTTCTTGCCTTTGATGGCAACGTGCTGAATTTTAAAATTACCGGCGTCCTGTCCTCGCAATCAGAACTGGTCTCCTCCGATTTGATGCTGATTACCGGAGAAGACTTTAGAAAACTTTTCGGTATTGATAACAGCTACGTGACGGATGTGACCGTCATCGTCAACAATCCCGAAGAAATTGCCATGGTCGCATCTAAAATAAAGAAACGCCTGCCCCAAGCAAGGCCGATTATCCGGGATGAAATTTTGCGAACTTACGACTCTGTTTTTAACTGGCGCGGCGGCATGATGATCGTTATTTTCTCCGCTGCTGTACTGGCGTTTGTGATTTTTGCCTGGGACAAGGCATCGGGTTTAAGCGCGGGTGAAAGACGGGAGATTGGCATACTCAAGGCGGTAGGCTGGGAAACATCGGACGTGATTCAAATGAAATTCTGGGAAGGCGCGATAATTTCGCTAACGGCTTTTTTTACCGGCGTGATTTTAGCCTACATCCATGTCTTTTTCACCGGTTCCATAGTCTTCGAACCGGCGCTTAAGGGCTGGTCGAATCTCTATCCCAATTTCAAGTTGACGCCTTTTATTAATCTTGAGCAACTGACGACCTTGTTTTTTTTAACCGTGGTTCCCTATACCGTAGCGACGATTGTACCCATCTGGCGAGCGGCAACTATCGACCCGGATTCGGCGATGCGCTTTACCGGAGAATAAGCCGTGATTGAACTGGTTAATGTAAAAAAAGTGTTTAACGCCGGCAATCCCAGTGAGTTTTCGGCACTGAACAGCGTCAATCTGTTGATTGAAGAAAATCAGGTCACCGTGCTTAAAGGTCCCAGCGGTTCCGGAAAAACTACGTTATTAAGCATCGTTGGTTGTATGAGCCGGCCTTCGGCAGGACGGGTGAAGTTACAGGGACGTGAAATCACCAGCTTGCCGGAACGATTTTTAACTGATATTCGCCGCAAGACATTCGGCTTCATTTTTCAGCAACCCAATCTCATCAAGGGCATTTCTGTTCTGGATAACGTGATGTTGCCAGCCTACCCGCTGGGTGAAAAACGTGTTCATCTAAAAAACAAGGCCATGAAAGGCTTGGCTGCGCTCAATATAGCCAACAAGGCGGCCTCCAAGGTGGAATGGTTGTCGGGTGGCGAAGCCCAACGCGCTTCAATCGTCCGCGCACTCATCAACGATCCGTATATCATCATAGCCGACGAACCGACCGCGCATCTTGATACCAAGCTCTCCTATCGATTTATGGAGATCATCGAGACATTTAAGGCAGAAGGCAAAACCGTTATCATCACCAGCCATGATCCGCTGGTTTATGACTCTTCTATGGTAGACAGGGTGGTCAATCTGCGCGACGGACAAATCGAGGTCTAGTCAAGATGATCTTGCATCCGACCGTTATCGCCAACCTGCTGGCCGCTTATATTTCCAGCTTTATGGTGCTCTATGCCCTGTTTTACGGCGTGCAAATACTTAAATATTGGGACATAGAGAACGGCCACGAATTACAGTTGGTGCTGGAGCGCAAAACTTATCTGATTTCAACCCTGCTGGGCTATGTTTTTGGTTTGCAACTGCTGTCCCTTTTTTTGTATATTTTTACCGCTGACAGCCTGACGCCGCTGTTTGTCGGTTCCATGTGCGCCGCAGGCACCTTAAATGTCGATGCTTTTGGCTATCCCACGCTGGTACTAAAAATAGTCAATTTTATTGTGGCCGGACTGTGGCTGGTTTTAAATTATGCCGACAACCAAGGCTACGATTATCCACTGATCAAAAAGAAGTATCTGCTACTGGCGATCATTGCGCCTTTTATTGTTCTGGAAACCATTCTGGAGAGCGCCTACTTTTTAAGCATGAAGGCAGATGTTATTACCTCCTGCTGCGGCAGCTTGTTCAGTAGTGAACGGACAACGGGGCTGGGTTCTGAAATGGCTGCTTTACCCGCATTGACGATGCAACGGATTTTTTATGGCGTCATGTTTTGCACACTGGCCAGCGGAATATTTTTTTATATCAAGGGCTTGGGCGGCTATTTTTATGCCGCATCAAGCTTGCTGATGTTCCTTGTCTCACTGGTCTCCATTGTTTCTTTTATATCGCTTTATATTTATGAATTGCCGACCCATCATTGTCCGTTTTGCATCATCATGGAAGAGTACCACTACCTCGGTTACCTGCTTTATAGCCTTCTGTTTGGTGCCGTGGTATCGGGCATTGGTATCGCTGCACTGAGCCCTTTTCGCCAGGTGGAAAGCCTGAAACACATGCTGAACGGGTTCATTCGAAAACTGGCGCTGGCTTCCCTTATTTTATATGCAGCGTTTACTGCGTTGGTCACTTATGAAATCGTCACCTCAAGTCTGGTTATTGCTTATGAAGTTGTTTATTAAACCGCCGGTGACCCTGCCCTATATTAGGCTTGCTGTGCGTGCCTTAGCTTCCAAGGTCCGCACTGCGCACCCTACAGAGGTTGTATTTATGATGGAAACAGCGGCTAAAGAAAACAACTGTTCCGGGCAACGATACTCCAGCATATTACTTTGGCTTATTCTGCTTTTTAGTCCGAGCCTAAGCTATGCCGACGATCCCACAGTTACCATCAAGAAAACCGACCGTTGCCCCGTATGCGGCATGTTTGTTTACAAATACCCAAAATGGGTGGCTCAAATCAGTTTTAAGGATGGTTCGTATTATTTTTATGACGGTGCCAAGGATATGTTTAAACATATCTTCGACACCGCTAAATATACGTCCGGAAAAACGGCTGAAAATATCAAAGACATTTACGTCACTGATTATTATGAGGTGGAGTTAATTGACGCCAAGTCGGCTTTTTATGTGCTCGGCTCGAATGTATTAGGCCCGATGGGGCATGAATTATTGCCCTTCAAAGATCAGGAAGCCGCCCAAGAATTTCTGGAAGATCATAAAGGCAAAACCATTATCCGCTTTCAGGAAGTGACCCCGGCTCTCATCGAATCACTGGATCACCGGACATGAGAACACTCAAGTATTTGAGCTTACTGCTA
Organism: Methylococcaceae bacterium; assembly: GCA_037130115.1. GTDB lineage: Bacteria > Pseudomonadota > Gammaproteobacteria > Methylococcales > Methylomonadaceae > Methylobacter_C. Next base: position 4,470 of record JBAXTQ010000010.1, on the reverse strand, counting down.
TTCGGACTACTGATCGCTAGTATGCTTGGTGGCTGCAATAAGCGGGGCGGGTTACAGGTTGGCGACCCTGTTCCTGACGTCACCCTAACCGACTTCCAGGGAAAATCGGTGACGCTGCCTAAAGACCTTAAAGGTAAAGTCGCACTGATACGCTTTTGGTCGCTTGATTGCGGATTTTGTGACAAAGAAATTCTGTTGGCTTTTGAGAGCTTTTATCAGAAGTACAAAGACCGGGGATTTATTCCGGTAGCGATCAACGAGAGCCGGGTTGACCAAACTGATGAGCGGCTCAAAAAGTTTAAGCATCTGACCTATCCCATGTTAATCGATGAATACAGCGTGGTGGCGAAACGCTTTGGTGTCATCGGCCTGCCGACCAGCTTCGTTATTGATGAGTTCGGTATTGTGCAAGACAAACTGACCGGGGAAGCCGGTACCGATGAATATGAAAAATTTTTTACAACCGTCCTGAATAAAGGAGTTTTTTATGAAAGTGGTCATTAAGATAGTGTTTATGCTGGTGGTATTTCAGTTTTCCTTGATGTCGTCCGGAGCATCGGCCGAAGAAGCCCACAAACGTGAAAGTTGTCGGGTTTGTGGCATGTATATCGACCAGTACCAAAAGAGTGCAGCGGAGCTAACCTACCTGGATGGTAAAAAAGAGTACACCTGTGGCGTTGCCTGTATGCTGCGTGAAGTCGAAGATGCCGGTGGCATCTCGGCTTTTAAGTCGGTGCAAGTACATGACTGGGTTTCCGGCAAGTTGGTGGATGCGGAAGCAGCCACTTATATTATCGGTAGCCAGGTGATTCCGGACATGGTGCCCAACTACATTGCTTTTGCCAAGCGAGAAGAAGCGGAAGCTTTCATGGCCAAAGAGGGCGGCGAGATAATGGACTTCAAATTTGCCTACCGCGATGTATCGGAGGTAGGAACCACCACACCGTTTCGGATTCGCACCGCAGTAACGCCAGGGGCAGGCAATTTTGCCGTTGGCATGGTCTACGGCTATCTTCAAAAAGATAATCTTAAAATTGGTTCGAACAGTAGGGATTCGTCTACTTTTATAAACGAAAATAGGGGGCAGTCGAAAGCGCCAAAAGAATTACAGGTTCAGCAACAATCCCTAACCTTCAATTACTCGCCCACTGACAACCTCGCGTTATTCGCCAACCTGCCCTGGTTCGAAAAAAGATCGACCAGCTTGTCGCGAGCAAGGCCAGGTTCTGCCGTCAAAGAATCAGTAGAAAATACCAATGGTTTCGGTGACATTAGCCTTGAAGGCCGCTATAACTTTTGGCACACCACCCGTTGGGATAAGTTTGCCACCGTTTTACTGGGAACCAGCCTGCCTACCGGCCAATTCAACTTCAAAGATCATGCTCTTGAACCGGCTGCCGGCCCCTTTTCCCAACAAGCATTAATCGGCCAATCGATACCGGGATTACAACTCGGTAAAGGCACTGCAACCTTCACTGGCGGATTGCTCTACTCTCAGCGCTGGAAAGAGCTCTGGCTACACACCCAGATCATGTACAACGCCAACCCTGAAAATGATGACCACTATGCCTTTGGTGACGTTCTTACCGGTGGCATAGCCTTGCACTATACGCCAAGCTACAACTTGATGGTCGGTGTTGAAATGGACGCCAGCAACGCCGCAAAAAACAAGTATATGGGCAATAATGTCGGCAATACCGGTGGTACCACAACCAATCTGGCATTTGTTTCCGACTATCGGTTTATGAATGCCTTTGGTGGAAATTTCAAGCTGCGTGGCTCAATCGGCTTACCCATTTACGAGGATATGAATTACAAAAAAGTCACTTATCCGGCTAATCAGGCGACTCAAATTCAACTGGGCGATGGCTACTTTGCCAACGTCTCCGTGGTTTGGACCTTCCGCTCCGCTCCAGACTATTAACCAGTCACAGGCAAACAGGTTTACCTATATTCGAGTCCCGGCGAATCGGCTGTAAATCAGTTGGCATGACAGGCAAGGTAACTCGTAATAAATAACACCCCAATCATTGCCTGACTTTGGGAGCACCACCGACTTAATGATCCCTACAACGCTGTGTACGAAGCGAGTGGAGACTACAAAGTGGAAGATTATTTATTGCGGGCTGCCTAAAGGCCGGAGTACAAACCTAGGTTTGCACTCCAAATTGTGGGCTTATTTATTGTGAGTTGCCCAACCATGAATCCCCGGAAGAATTATATTTTTATATCATTAATTATCGGGGTATCTTTGGAGGTGGAGAATTATGGTTAAGCCGTCAATCTTAAAATTCCTGGTTTACCTGGTGCTCAGCTTCACAGGTCAGACCTTTGCTGTTGAGCCGGATGAGCTACTGCAACCTGATGAAGCGTTTCAATTCAACGCCACGGCAAATAAAACAGACCCACTATTACTGTCTTGGGATATTGCCAACGGTTATTATCTGTATCGCCATAAAATCAAAGTTGTTTCGCTGACTAACGGGATCAAAGTGAGTGAACCATTTTTTCCCGTCAGCCAGACTAAACACGATAAATTTTTCGGTGATGTGGACATCTATCGCGATCATCTGGAAATTAAAATTTTGCTTCAGCGACAAGAACCAACACTGAACAAACTGATGTTGGAAGTCACTTTCCAGGGTTGCGCCGAGGTGGGCGTTTGTTACATGCCCATCCAAAAAACGCTTTCTCTCGATTTATCAGATTAAAGCTTTGTCGGCGGAATCCAACTTACAGCAACCGACTGTCATCAATGTTGTGTGGTGATTAGCGGTTTGCTATCGCGAAACCGCCCTGCGCAATTCGTAGGGGCGATGCCCTCATCGCGATTTGAGGCGTGAGTCATTAATCGCGACGAAGGCGTCGCTCCTACAACATAGCTCCCGCAACAGGCTTCCCACACTCCAGCAAGTAGCCTCGATGTAGCAGAGCGGAATCGAGGAACTGAAATATCAACCAGCCTCGATCAAAATAACAGGATCAAAGTAAACTTGGATTTAACTTTCCTCTGAACCCGGTTATTATTAACAACTGGTAAGGTGGATTTACCATAGGCAATCCACCATTATCGAAACCTCGTTTCTGATTGTTATGCTGTTTTTATGAGAATTGACCAATAATTTCCAGATTTTTTGGAATCATCATCAGAATGTTCTACGATGACCATAACCCACCACACTTTCATGCGGAATATCAGGGAGAAAATGCTTTGTTTGATTTTAACGGGAATATCCTCAAGGGGTCATTAAATTCAAGAACAGCGACCAAACTGGTACGCGAATGGATTGATTTGCATGTTGATGAACTTGAAAAAGATTGGCAACTAGCACAAGAAGGCAAAGACATTACTAAAATAAAACCACTAAATTGAGGTGTTGGCGTTTATGTGGAATATGAATAAAGTCATTGAAATTAACTATCAACAAGGCTACATCTTTAACGTTGTGTTTGATGATGGTACTTGTGGCAACGTCGATTTTTCAGAATACATTGGTAAATGGGCTATTTTTGAATCGTTGCGGGATTTGAACCTGTTTAAAGCAGCAAGTATTGATGGCGGCACAATCGCTTGGGAGAATGGTGCAGACATCGCTCCCGAATCACTCTATGAAAAAATAAGCGCGTAGCCAGGTCATGCACATGCTTTTCGTGTCCGACATTTTCGCGTTAAAATGCACGAATGGCATTGAAGAAATCTCTCGATATTCTAATTTTGACCGTTGAATGTTGGGCAACGAAAAAATGTTGCCCAACCTTATATCTTGATTTTGATCTCTCAAAAGAGCAGAACCCCCGATTGATCATCGGGAGGATGGCGAGGAAGTCTTACCCAACCTACATGACAGCACAAAATCGTGCCGCACCTTAATTCCACATTAGACATTTACAAGCATGGCTACCAATTTCTTCTACGTTTACGCACTGAAAGATCCTCGCACTTCTCCGGCGATGCCATTCTATATTGGCAAGGGAACCGGGAGTCGCGCTTTTGATCATTTAGTTACACCTGACGCGACGAAGAAGTACGTCAAAATCAAACAAATCATTGCTGCGGGATCGCAGCCTATGGTCGATATTCTTGTTGAAGACCTAACAGAGTCTCAGGCACTTCGATTGGAGGCTGAACTCATCGCAGCATTCGGAACTGTTGAATCAGGTGGTGTACTTACCAATGCTGTTATTCCATCCGGACTGGGTGGCAAAAGTCGAAAAGGTGTTGTGGTTCCACAGGGAAGCGTTGAACGTGCCCAACTAGGATTGCAACTGTTAAAGACCGCAATCCTGGAACTTGCCAAGGCGAACCCCGCTGGTATAACAAATTCTGACGCAGCCAGCCTACTTGGGCTTCGTAGTGACTATCGAGGCAAGCAAAAGGATTATCTATCGTATAGCGTGCTTGGCTTGCTTATGCGAGACAGCCCCGACGCATGAAATAAAAAACATCTAAAAAGCAATCCACTGCATCGT
>JBAXTQ010000001.1:0-106824 GCA_037130115.1 Methylococcaceae bacterium | reverse complement strand
CTGATCGTTTCAATATCGAAAAGGTTCGTGCGCGAGACCTCTGGCATTTGACCAATCGCTTTGTCCGTAAATTGCTCGCCCATACTGTGGCTGTTTTTTTAAATTACTGTTTGCATCGCGATCCTTTGCAATTTGAAGGCTTGGTCCAAGCTTAAAGTTGAGGCTTAAAATTGACAAGGTATTAAATATAATCCATACTTTTTGCGCGGTAAATAATTATAATTAAAACACTGGAGAAATGTATGGCTTTAATTACGTGGACAGCTGCTCAATACGGTACAGATGTTGCTTTTGCAGATGACGAGCATAAAATTTTGTTTGATAAACTTAACAAGTTATATGATTTGGCAACGAGTGGTGCAGCCCGTTCTGCAATAGGGGCGCAGTTGGATGATTTGATTGCTTATGTTGTGGGTCATTTTGCCCATGAAGAAAAAGAAATGCTGGCAAAAAACTATGCGGGCTATGATCGCCACAAAGCAGAGCATGTGGCGTTGATAGGTATTTGCGGGGGCTTGCAAACCAAGTTTCATGCCGGTGAGGCAGAAGTAACTGAAGACGTGGGACAGCTGGTTAAAGGTTGGCTGGATAGTCATATCCCTACTTTTGACAAAGCTTATGCTGAGACTTTAAACAGTTAAACCCGGTCTTCTTTTAACAAAAAAGGCTTGTGGCTTCTTTGGGCCACAAGCTTTTTTTTTGCGTCAAATTAAAATCATCACAAGGACATCTGGTATAGACAGGCATCATAGGTTAAAATCACTGCGTTTTTTGTGATAATTATTACGTAAAGGGATTGGGACGGCTTTTTTTGTGTCTTGAAATTACGAAGCGATATAACACTTACAAGAGTTTATAACTACTATCGAAAGGGGCTGCTCCGTGAACAAAGCAAAGCAACTATTCGCAGGTCTGATCTTAATGGCTTTAGGGCTAGGAGCAGCGCAGGCGGACTATACGCTCAATTTAATGAAAGGGGTCACAAAAGTCAGTAATGACATTTATGACCTGCACATGTTAATTCTATGGATTTGTGTCGCCATAGGTGTTGGCGTGTTTGGTGTCATGTTTTACTCGATTTACCATCATCGTAAATCAAAGGGATATGTCGCTGCACAATTTCATGAAAATACGACCGTTGAAATTATATGGACGATTATTCCAACCTTGATTTTGGTTGGGATGGCTATTCCGGCAACATACACCATGTTGGAATTAAACGATGTTGAAAAGTCTGATATGACTATTCAAGTGACGGGTCGCCAATGGTACTGGGATTATAAATATCTGGATACTGATATTCATTTTGAAAGTCATTTGGATGAAGCAAGTGAAAGAGTACACAGAACAGTTGGCGCTGACCCACGTTCCGTTCCTCATTATTTGTTAAACGTTGATAAACCCTTGGTGATTCCGGTCAAGAAAAAAGTGCGTTTCGTCTTGACTTCGGCTGATGTTATCCATTCTTGGTGGGTGCCTGATTTGGGTTGGAAAAAAGATGCGAATCCCGGTTTTATCAATGAAGCCTGGACTTCTGTAGATAAAGCGGGTACTTATCGCGGTCAATGCACCGAGTTGTGCGGTCGGGATCACGGTTTTATGCCTATCGTAGTGATTGCTTTAGAGCAGCCTGAATACGATGCCTGGGTGATAAAAACGTTGGAGCAGCAAAAACAAAAACCGGATTTGAGTGATCAAAGTAGCCAGCAATTAATGGCGCATGGTGAGTCGGTCTATTTAAAAAATTGCGTTGGCTGTCATCAAATTAACGGTGCGGGCGTTCCTGGTTTAATTCCTGCTTTAACCGGCAGTGCCATAGCGACAGGAAAATGGGAATCTTTAGACGGCTTCTTGCAGGCAGGCACTTCAAAAATGCCAAAATTTAACAAATTGAATGCTAAGGAATCTGCAGAATTGATGACCTATGTTCGTAATAATTTGGGTAACAAAGTCGGTGATGAATTACAGCCTAAGCAAGTTGCACTTCCCGATGATGATGACTAAGTCTCTGATACTGCTGTCGACTCACTCTTTTTTAACTATTTTCGAGGTATAAAGTATGTCTGCTGTCGTAGATGAACACGATCATCATGCTGATGATCATCACGATCACGGTCCTGCCAAGGGGCTGTTAAGATGGATTACTACCACCAATCATAAAGATATTGGTACGATGTATTTGGTGTTTGCGCTGGCCATGTTTTTTGTGGGTGGTTCAATGGCTATGGTTATTCGTGCTGAATTGTTTGAACCCGGTTTGCAGTTTGTAGATCCTGCGTTTTTTAACTCAATGACCACCATGCATGCATTGGTCATGGTGTTTGGCGCTGTTATGCCGGCCTTTGTCGGCTTGGCTAACTGGCAGATTCCTCTGATGATTGGTGCTGCCGATATGGCTTTGCCGCGCATGAACAACATGAGTTTTTGGATGCTGGTTGCGGGTGTGTTATTGCTGGCAAGCACCTTGTTTATGGAAGGCGGTGCGCCTAATGGTGGCTGGACTTTATACCCACCGTTGGTTTTGCAACCGATTACGGTCGGTAAAGCCTTACCGTTCGCCGTTTTCTCGGTGCATTTGCTGGGTATTTCATCCATCATGGGTGCGATCAACATTATCGCGACTATTTTCAACATGCGTGCACCTGCCATGAAAATGATGGATATGCCATTGTTTGTTTGGACCTGGTTGATTACCGCGTTTTTGTTAATTGCTGTGATGCCGGTATTTGCCGGTGCAGTGACCATGCTGTTAACCGACAAGTTTTTCCATACCAGCTTCTTTAATGCAGCCGGTGGTGGTGATCCTGTGCTGTATCAGCATATCTTCTGGTTCTTTGGGCATCCAGAAGTTTATATCATGATTTTGCCAACGTTTGGTGTCGCTTCTACCATCATTCCCGTGTTTGCGCGTAAACCTTTGTTTGGTTACGCCTCGATGGTTTGGGCTACTGGTTCGATTGCTTTTCTGTCGTTTATTGTTTGGGCGCATCACATGTTCACGGTCGGTATGCCTATCGCCGGTGAATTGTATTTTATGTATGCCACCATGATTATTGCGGTACCGACCGGCGTTAAAGTGTTTAACTGGACAGCGACCATGTGGAAAGGTGCCATGACCTTTGAAACACCGATGCTGTTTTCAATAGCCTTTGTGGTTTTATTCACCATGGGTGGTTTTACCGGCTTGATGATGTCCATTGCACCTGCTGACTTTCAGTATCACGATACTTATTTTATCGTTGCCCATTTCCATTACACCTTGGTGCCTGCCTCCATCTTTATTTTGATGGCCGCCGGTTATTTTTGGTTGCCTAAATGGACAGGGCATAGGTACAACGAAAAAATCGGTCAGCTGCATTTTTGGTTGTCTGTCATTTCTGTGAATATCTTGTTTTTCCCCCAGCATTTCTTGGGACTGGCCGGTATGCCACGTCGTATTCCCGATTATGCCATTCAGTTTGCTGACTGGAACATGATTTCAAGTATTGGTGGCTTTATATTTGGAGCCAGCCAGTTGCTGTTCCTGTATATCGTTATTGATACGGTTAGAGGCGGTACCGGCGAAAAAGTAAGCGATGAAGTTTGGGAAGATGCCGCCAAGCATGGTCTTGAATGGACCCTGCCATCACCGGTTCCTTATCATACCTGGACAACACCACCGACTAGTGCGCCAACCGAACACGTTCTGGACTCACATTAAGGTATAAAAGATACATTGCCGGATTCAATGTCGGCAATGTATCGATTAACACATGACTATAAAAAATAAAAATATTTTAACGGCAGTGGTTTTGGTGGCAATCGCCTTCATTCTTTACATGTTTGCTGTGGCACAAGCTGTTTCACCATGAGCGATAATGTCAGCAAGAAAAACCTTAAATTGGCGCGAACGTTGCTGTTGGTTGCCGTGGCCATGTTTGGCTTTGGTTACGCGTTGGTGCCCATTTATGATGTTTTGTGTGAATGGAAATGGATAGAAAGAGATCGGCCTGATGATATTAAAAAAGTCCCGGAAGTTGCTTATAAAGTCGATTTGAACAGAGAAATCACCGTAGAATTCATGACGACACTGAATGAATCAACGCCTATGGAATTTCATGCAGAAAAAAAACAATTAAAAGTTCATCCGGGTGAATATTATACGGTCAATTTTTATGCGACCAATAAAACTGACAAAGACCTGCTGGCTAGAGCCATTGCCAGTTTTTCGCCTGCTGTAATAAGTAGTTATTTTGAAAAAACCGAGTGTTTTTGTTTTTCGGAACAAACTTTTAAAGCCCGTGAAGCTAAAACGTTGCCAATGCGTTTTGTCATTAATCCGGAAATACCGGAGCAATACAAAACCATTACACTGTCATACACATTTTTCGACAATACTGAAAAATCAGTAAAAAAATAAAAGGGGAATTTTATGTCTACAAATACCGCTTATTACATTCCGCATAAAGCGACTTGGCCTGTCATTGGTACGGCTGGTTTGATGACTATGCTGGCTGGATTTGCAAATTATTTAAATGGCTCGTCAATTGGCCCTACGCTAATGGTGATAGGTCTGCTTGTTTTCATTGCCATGTTGGTGGGTTGGTTTACTTTACAGGCCAAAGAAAGTGAATCGGGTATGTATAATCATGAGGTCGGAATTTCCTACCGTCATGGCATGATGTGGTTTATTTTTTCGGAAATCGTATTTTTTGCGGTATTTTTTGGCACGCTTTGGTACACACGTAACTTATCAGTGCCTTGGTTGGGTGGAGAAGGTGCCAAAGCAGCAACCAAAGAAATACTGTGGCCTGCTTTTGAAGCGGTGTGGCCAACTAACGGCCCCGGCAAAGTAGGCGGTGAATTTGAGCCCATGGGAGCTTGGGGTTTGCCATTTTTGAATACCTTGATTCTGTTAACCAGTGGTGTTACCTGTACTTGGGCACATCATGGCTTACTTGCAAAAAATCGCGATCAGTTGATTAAAGGCTTAATGGCGACTGTAGCGCTGGGGTTTTTGTTCGTCACTTTTCAAGCTATTGAGTATCATGAAGCTTATACTGAAATGGGCTTGACGTTGGGCTCGGGTATTTACGGTTCTACATTTTTTATGTTAACCGGTTTCCACGGTTTTCATGTTTGTGTGGGTGCTATTATTTTAAGTGTGGTTTTGTTCCGTACTACCCAAGGGCATTTCACACCGGAAAATCATTTTGCTTTTGAAGCCGCCGCCTGGTACTGGCATTTTGTTGACGTCGTTTGGCTAGGTTTGTTTGTGTTTGTGTATTTAATGTAGCAACACATTTTCTCTAAAAAAAGCGCTGCCTAACAACAGGCAGCGCTTTTTTTTTGTCGTGATGGTTGGCTATTTACTTAAGGTGTCAGTCTGAACCGGTTTTTCTGCATGTATTTTTGCACCCAGGCCATGGGGTTTAAAAATGCCTGTTGCAACGGCAATAAACAGAAAAATAAATAACAGGATGGAAAGGCTGATACGAAAAGTCAGTGCCTTAACTGTTTTTTCGGATGATTCTTGGGTTTTACGGTTAACCAAGTGAAACAGGGCAGAGCCGAGACTGAAAATTATCAGGATAAAGGCAATGATGACGACGGCTTTGATAATCATGGTAGTGTTATGTTGGATGATAAAATTTTCTCTATTCTCGTTTATTAATGTCTCTGTGCCAATAGGTTAAAGAAAAAAGCATGATTATTAACATTGGGCGTTATTCAATAACCCTAACAAAAGCCCCTACGCTGGCTTATTGCTGTTTATTACCGCTGCTGTTGGCACTGGGAATTTGGCAATTAGGACGCTCGGATGAGAAAAAAGTATTTCTTGATCTGCAAGCGCAAGGCTTGGCGTCTTCTGAAATTATACAGTTATCTACGGCCATTAAAGACGATGTAACCGGTCTTAGGTATAAAAAAGTCCAGGCAACCGGTCATTATGATCATGCGCATCAATTTTTATTAGACAATCAAATCAGTGCAGGGAAGGCAGGGTATTTTGTTATGACGCCGTTTATTCTGCAAGGGGAAACCCAGGCCGTTTTAGTTAACAGGGGCTGGGTTCCCTTAAACAAGGATAGAACAATTTTGCCTGAGTTACAGATCAAGGATGATCAAGCCGTGGTAAGGGGACGGATAAACAGCTTTCCTGGCGTCGGTATAAAGTTGGCGGGCGCTGAGATACCAACAGATGGTTGGCCTTCTGTTGTACAGGTCATAGATAACCGGGTTTTGGCAAAAAAACTGACTTATGCATTATTCCCTTTTCAGCTTGAGCTGGATAAAGACCTGCCCGAAGGCTTTGAACGGGAATGGAAAACCACAACAATTATGTTGCCAGAACAACATACAGCCTACGCGATTCAATGGTTTGCACTGGCATTGACGCTCACAATACTATTTATTGGGTACAGTTTTAAAAGAAATGATGACTAAGCAAGAGAAGAAAAACAGACTATTGATAATACTTATTTTTGGAATGACTATTATTCCATTTTTAATCGCTTGGGGTCTAAAAGAAAATCCGGCGCTGCTAAAAGGAACCACCAATAGCGGGCAACTGATCATTCCCCCCGTGTCAACGGAACGAACTGATTTTATCGGCTTTGATTCGTTTTCAACTGAAAATATGAGTGAACTGCCCGGGCATTGGTTGATAGTTAATGTCATTCCTGACACGGGCTGTAATGAAATCTGTCTGGATGCACTGCTTAAAACCAAGCAATTACGGCTCATGTTAAACAAGGAACTGCCGCGCACACGTCGGGTGGTTATGCTTTTTAAAGAGCCGCCAGCGGCAGTGGCAAGTGAATGGTGGTTGAAGGATACGCTGTTATGGCGACTTCGTCGTACCGATAACAAGGAAGATAATGCACTTTTTTTGAGTTTGTTGCGTGAAGAAAATAAAATAAACGACGCGCTGATAGAGAAACTGATCAGTAACGAAAATAAGGAATTTGCGCTTAATTCAGATTTGATCAGGGTTAAGCCCACCGCAGGGTTGGCTAAAAAGATAGCGGATATCCGCAAAGGGACTATTCCTGACGGCATGTTGTTTTTAATCGATCCGCTGGGCAATTTAATGATGCAATATGACGCCGGTTTTAATACCTACAAAGTAAAAGATGATCTTATGCATCTACTTAAAATTTCTCAAATTGGTTAGTGGTAAATAACATGTTCAGAAAATTAACTCTATTTGGCGTTTTTTTAACGCTAATCATGGTGGTCTTGGGTTCATACCTGCGATTATCGGGTGCTGATCCGGCGCTATTTCTGCCCGATTTTATCAAGCCGTTAAGCTATAGTCCGCCTTTTTATCTGACGGCGGCATTGGGTGTATTGGTGTTGCTATTGAACCTGTTGGCATGGCTTCAACAACCACGCAAAACAGCCGTTATAACAACATCCCTGGCATTGCTGGTTCTGGTTGGTTTACAACTGCAACTGGCTGTGGGGGCGACTGCAATAGCGACTATGCCTATCGTTATTACCACGCAGGTCGTGTTGGGTCTGCTAACCTTCGGGCTGTTGTTTGGATTGTCTCTGCGCCTTAATCCGGCCATTACCGATCCGCTGAGTGACCCGCGTACCGGTCTTGGCTTGTTTGCCCAATTTTCCCTGCTGGTTTTATTGCTGGAGATTATTTTGGGTGCCTGGGTTAGCGCTAATCATGCGGCTTTAGCCTGTAGCGGTTTTCCGCAATGCAACGGGCAGTGGTGGCCGCAAGCGGATTATCAAAATGCCTTAAATCTGGTTAACGGATTGTTGACGGGTTACACCGGGGTTATTTCCTTTGACGCGCAGGTAGCGGCCGGATGGTTGCATCGGGTCGGTGCGTTGCTTAGCTTTTTGGTACTGAGCTTGCTCATGTTCAGGGCTACCGCAACACTGTCGCTAAAGCCGCTAAGAACAGCCGGTTTATGGTTGGGTGTGTTGCTGTTTGCGCAGATTGGTTTGGCTATTGCCGGCGTTAAGCTGGGTATGCCGCTATGGGCAACCTTGGCTCACCATATCGTTGGGGCTTTATTAATGCTGCCCTTAATTGCGATTAGCTTCTATAGTCGCTATGGGGCAGTGGAAATACCGCGTCCTGTTACTGAAAAAATAGAACCTAAACAAGCGGTTGTTGAAACGGCTGAGGCAGCCGTACCGGTTGAGGCTGTTAGGGAAGCCGCTTATGTAGAGCCTGCGCCCGAGTCTTTATACTTACGTCTTAAGTCACAGTTAAAGCGAACCCGTTCCGGACTTAACGGAATGCTGGCCAGTTTGCCGATAGGCCAGAAAGAAATTAACGATGATTTGCTGGAAGAAATTGAAGCCAGTTTAATCATGGCTGATGTGGGTGTTGATGCGACCACAGAAATAATCAGGCGTTTGACCCAACGTGTTGAGAGGAACCAGTTACAAGACGGCTTGGCCTTGTCAGTGGCGTTAAAGCAAGAGTTGCTGGATATTCTCAAGCCTTGCAGCCTGCCGCTGCAAATACCCAAACAAGATACCCCGTTTGTCATTTTAGTGGTCGGTGTCAATGGCGCAGGCAAAACCACAACCATTGGTAAATTAGCCAAGCGCTTGCAGGCACAAGGTCATAGCGTGATGTTGGCCGCCGGTGATACTTTTAGGGCAGCGGCTGTCGAACAGTTGCAGGTTTGGGGAGAACGTAATAATATTCAGGTGGTAGCTCAACATACCGGAGCCGATTCGGCATCGGTTATTTATGATGGTTTGCAATCTGCAAAGGCTAAAGGCATTGATGTGTTGATTGCCGATACAGCGGGTCGCTTGCACACAAAAGCCAATTTAATGGATGAGCTGAAAAAAGTAAAAAGGATCATGGGTAAGCTGGATGAAGCCGCTCCCCATGAAGTGTTGCTGGTATTGGATGCGGGAACAGGCCAAAATGCGCTGTCCCAGGCAAAACTGTTTAATGAAACAGTGGCTTTAACAGGACTGGTGTTAACCAAGCTGGACGGTACGGCGAAGGGGGGTGTTATTTTTGCACTGGCCAAGCACACCGGTATTCCCATTCGGTTTATAGGCATAGGTGAAAGCATTGATGATTTACAGGATTTTGATGCCGCGCTTTTTGTCGATGCCTTGTTCGTAAAAGATTAAAAAAATGATAAAGTTCGTTAATGTAAGCAAACGCTATCCCGAGACTGGCGACGTATTACGCAATGTCAGTTTTTATTTGCAGCGTGGTGAAATAGCTTTTCTTACCGGCCATTCCGGTGCCGGCAAAAGTACCTTATTAAGATTGATTGCGGTCATGGAGCGTTGCAGTCGAGGCCAAATATTTTTGGATGGTGAGGATGTGGGTCTTGCAAAAGAAAATCAGTTGCCCTACATAAGAAGAAAAATGGGCTTTATCTATCAGGATTACAAATTGCTTAGCGATAGAACCGTTTTTGATAATGTGGCGTTACCCTTGGTGATAGCCGGGTACGGGCATCACGAAATCAGTCGCCGGGTAAGAGCGGCCTTGGATAAGGTCAGTTTGACGGGTAAAGAAAAAAAATACCCAATGGCCTTGTCGGGTGGTGAACAACAGCGGGTAGGCATTGCCAGGGCCGTGGTTAACAAGCCGCCCATTATTATTGCGGATGAACCCACCGGCAATCTGGATCCGGAATTGTCGGCAGAAATCATGTTTTTGTTTGGTCAATTTCAACAGGTTGGCGTTACAGTGCTGATAGCCTCGCATGATATTTCTTTAATTACCCAACTAAACCGCCGCGTCTTAAAATTAGACCATGGTCAAATGGTTTCGAGTTAAATTATGAAACGAAGCCATCATAAGAACACCATCAGAAAAGATCCACCGGCCAGACCGGTCAAGCAGGATGTCCGGCAAACCAAAATGGCGGGCGGTGATTTTGTCGATAAAATAAATGCTTATCGAGATCTTCATGCGCACGCCTTGTTTTCCAGTCTGGGTCGTCTGGTCGCATCGCCATTTACGTCGATAATGACCATAGCGGTGCTGGCTATTGCTATTTCCCTGGCCAGTGGATTTTATATTCTGGTCGTTAATCTTCAGCAATTAACAGGCAGTCTGGAAACCAGTAATCAAATCTCCTTATTTCTCAGAGATGATGTTTCTGACGTACACGCCAATAAATTAGCCGACACTATCAGGCAGAATGCGAGCGTTCAGGAGGTTAAAATAATTACCAGGGATCAGGCCTTGGCTGAATTTAAAACCTATAGTGGTTTTGGTGCCGCCATTAATGCCTTGGAAACCAATCCGTTACCTATTGTGCTTCAAGTGTTGCCTAAAAATACGCTGGAAGACAAGCAAGGGCTTGAGGCGTTGCAAGATACTTTTAAACAAGTGCCGGAAGTTGATTTTGCCCAGATGGATCTCCAGTGGGTTGAGCGTTTACAGTCTATTATGGCGGTAGCGCGGCTTTTTGCTACCTTACTCAATTTGATGTTGGGCGTTGCAGTATTATTTATTATCGGCAATACCATACGCTTGGAGCTGCATACCCGCCGTGATGAAGTCGTCATTGCCAAATTGGTTGGCGCTACCAATGCGTTTATTCAGCGACCGTTTTTGTATGCCGGTTTTTGGATCGGCTTTATTTCAGGCGTATCGGCGTGGTTTATTGTGACCTTGCTCATGCTGATATTAAGACAACCGGTTGAAAAACTGTCAGGACTTTATGATGGCGGCTTCCATTTGCTGTTTTTAAATTTTAGCGAAACACTGGGGCTGATCGTTATTTCTTCGATACTGGGGGTAGCCGGTTCGTGGGCGGTACTTATTTGTCAGCTTCATCAGACCAAAGCCGAGTAAAAACGGCAACGCCTGCTTTCTTCTGGTTCCCAAGCTCCAGCTTGGGAACCGTGAAGTCGAAGCTCCAGCTTCGCGAGATTGGAAGCTGGAGCTTCCAGATCTGCATTCCCAAGCTGGAGCTTGGGAACGAGTAGAACCTGCCGAGCAACGGGTACAACTGACCAGTACCCACAATGGCATGGCGTTTTATACCCGACCTGCACCGCTTGGTGACCCTTCTCTTCACGCTAAAAAACTAACGACTACAGCAGGAATCATGAGCAAAAAGACCTTAAGCGAGTCCGATATTTTTCTGGCTCCCAAGCTCCAGCTTGGGAACGAGTACAACCTGCCGAGTAACGGGTACAACTGACCAGTACCCACAATGGCGTCTTATGCCCGACCTGCACCGTTTGGTGCCCCTTCTCTCCACGCTAAAAAACTAACGGCTACAGCAGAAATCATGAGCAAAAAGACCTTAAGCGAGTCCGATATTTGTGCCAAGTACATCACGCCTGCCGTCGTTCAGGCCGGATGGGACGAGGCCTTGCAGATACGTCGGGAAGTATTTTTTACCAAAGGTCGTGTGATTGTTCGTGGCAAGTTGCATACCCGTGGTGAGCAAAAGCGTGCCGATTACATCCTGTATTACAAGGCCAATATTCCGCTTGCGGTCATTGAGGCCAAGGACAATAAACATAGCGTAGGTGCCGGTATGCAACAAGCACTTAACTATGCCGAAACATTGGGCATACCGTTTGTGTTTAGCTCGAATGGTGATGGTTTTTTACTGCATGACCGCACCGGACTAGCTGAAAAAACCGAGCAGGAACTAACCCTGGATGCCTTTCCTGCACCGGCGGAATTATGGCAACGCTATTGTCAGTGGAAGGGCTTGGCAACAGCCGAGGCACGCCATACCGTAGAAATGCCTTATTACGATGATGGCACCAGTCGCGCCCCGCGTTATTATCAAGCCAGTGCCATCAATAACACTATCGAAGCCGTGGCCAAAGGCCGGCAACGCATTTTGCTGGTCATGGCGACCGGTACTGGCAAGACTTACACCGCGTTCCAGATCATCTGGCGCTTGTGGAAATCGGGCACTAAAAAACGCATCCTGTTTTTGGCTGACCGCAATATTCTGGTTGATCAAACCAAGAATAACGATTTTAAGCCCTTTGCCGCCGCCATGACCAAGATCAGCAAGCGCCAGATCGACAAGAGTTATGAAATCTATCTGTCGTTGTATCAAGCCGTCACCGGCAACGAAGAAGAGCAAAACATTTACAAGCAATTCTCGCCGGATTTTTTTGATTTGATTGTCATCGATGAATGCCATCGCGGCAGCGCGGCAGAAGATTCGGCTTGGCGTGTCATTCTGACCTACTTTGCTTCGGCTACGCATATCGGCTTAACGGCTACGCCCAAAGAAACCAAAGACGTTTCCAGCATTTTTTACTTTGGTGAATCGGTTTACACCTACTCACTCAAACAAGGCATCGAAGACGGCTTTCTGGCACCTTACAAAGTCGTCCGTATCGACATCGACAAAGACCTGCAAGGTTGGCGACCCAGTAAAGGCCAGCTTGATAAAAATGGTGCATTAATAGAGGATCGCGTTTACAACCAGATTGATATGGATCGCACCTTGGTACTTGAAAAACGCACCGAACTGGTCGCCAGAAAAATCACTGAATTTCTGGTCGCGACCGATCCTTACGCCAAAACCATTGTTTTCTGTGACGACATCGACCATGCCGAACGTATGCGTCAGGCGTTGGTCAACCTGAATCCCGAGCGGGTCAAAGAAAATCGCAAATACATCATGCGGATTACCGGTGATGAACTTGAAGGCAAGGCGGAACTGGACAACTTCATCAATCCCGAAGAGCGTTACCCCGTCATCACCACCACCTCCAAACTTATGTCGACTGGTGTCGATGCGCAAACCTGCAAACTGATCGCCTTGGATCAGCATATCCGGTCAATGACCGAGTTTAAACAGGCCATCGGGCGCGGCACCCGCATCAATGAAGATTACGACAAATACTGGTTCACCATCATGGATTTCAAAAAAGTCACCGAGCTGTTTGCCGATAAAGACTTTGATGGCGAGCCGGTGATGATTTATGAGCCAAAACCAGGTGAATCTCCCGTGCCACCAGAAGATGAACCTGACATTATCTTCGATGAAAACGGTAATCCGGTGCCCGTTAATACAGGCGATAATGATTTCACCACAACGGGAGAGGGTGACGTTGATTTTGGCGACGATGAACCCGGCACCCAGCGGGTAAAATACGTGCTTGCCGATGTAACCGTCTATGTCATTTCAGAACGTGTGCAATATTACGGCCCTGAAGGCAAGTTGATTACCGAATCCCTTAAAGATTACACCCGTTCAACGGTGCGCAAGGATTATGCCTCACTCGATGACTTCTTGCGCCGCTGGAGCAAAACCGACCGTAAGGTTGCCATTCTGCAAGAACTGGAAGCGCACGGATTATTACTGGAAGCCTTGGCCGATGACGTAGGCAAAGACTTTGATGCCTTCGATTTGATTTGCCATGTGGCTTTTGATCAGCCACCGCTGACCCGCCGCGAACGTGCCGACCAGGTAAAAAAGCGCAATTACTTTACTAAATACGGCGACCAAGCCCGACAGGTATTGGAAACCTTACTGGAAAAATACGCCGATACCGGTATTGAGAATATCGAAGATATTAAAATACTTACCCTCGATCCCTTCAAGAATATGGGCACCGCTAGCGAATTGGTGTCGGCCTTTGGCGGTAAGCCCGCTTATTTGGCGGCTCTCTATGAACTGGAAAAACAACTCTATGCCTAAATCCCCCCTTTTGTAAAGTGGGGGATTGAAAACAATATAATGTTGTAGGATGGGCAAAGCGATAGCGTGCCCATCTTTATATTTTTAAACACCCTATTATTAAGTAAATTAAGCAAACAAATCCATGAGCATTTCCTCCACTATTAAATCCATCCAAGACATCATGCGTAAAGACGTGGGTGTGGATGGCGACGCCCAACGCTTGAGCCAGCTCGTCTGGATGTTGTTTTTAAAAATTTTTGACGACCGTGAAAGTGAATGGGAGTTACTGCAAGACCATTACCAATCACCGTTACCGGAAGCCTATCGTTGGCGTAACTGGGCAGCCAATCCCGAAGGCATGACCGGCGACGCACTCAAGAATTTTCTGGATAACGAGATGTTCCCGGCCTTGCAACAACTGGAAGCCAAAGGCGGCGATCAACGCGCCTATGTGGTTCGTTCGGTGTTTGAAGATGCCTACAACTACATGAAGTCCGGCCAATTAATCCGGCAAGTGATCAACAAAATTCAGGAAGGCGTCGATTTTAACAAAGCCCAAGAACGCCATTTGTTTGGCGACATGTACGAACAATTACTCCGCGACTTACAAGCCGCCGGTAATGCCGGTGAATTTTACACGCCGCGAGCCGTCACCGAATTTATGGTCAGAATGGTCAACCCGCGCCTGTCTGAAAAAGTGCTGGACCCCGCTTGTGGTACCGGCGGCTTTTTATCTTGCTCGATTGAACATATCCGCAAACAGGATGTAAAAACCGTCGATGATGAAATGCACTTGCAGGCCAGTATTTTCGGCATAGAAAAAAAGCCGATGCCGCATTTGCTTTGCACCACCAATATGATTTTGCACGGCATTGATGTACCCAGTAATATCCGCCATGACAATACTCTGGCGCGTCCTCTGATCAGTTGGGGGCCAAAAGAACGGGTCGATGTGGTCGTCACCAATCCGCCTTTTGGCGGCATGGAAGAAGACGGCATAGAAACCAACTTCCCCGCCACTTTTCGTACCCGTGAAACCGCCGATTTGTTTCTGGTGCTGATCATGCAATTGCTTAAATCCGGTGGCCGTGCCGCACTGGTATTGCCGGACGGTTTTCTGTTTGGCGAAGGCATCAAAACCCGCATCAAAGAAAAATTACTGCACGACTGTAACCTGCACACCATCGTGCGCCTGCCCAACGGCGTGTTTGCGCCTTACACCGGTATTAAAACCAATCTGCTGTTTTTTAGCAAAGGCACACCGACCCAACATATCTGGTTTTATGAGCATCCGTACCCGCCCGGCGTAAAAAGTTACAACAAAACCAAACCGATGAAAATCGAAGAGTTTCAAGCCGAAGCCGCTTGGTGGGGCAAAGAATCTGATAACTTCAGCACCCGCGAAGAAAACCAATACGCATGGAAGATGAGTATTGACGACATCAAAGCCCGCAACTACAACCTGGATTGCAAAAATCCGCATATCGACGAGCAGGAAATCCACGACCCCGAAGTGTTGTTGGCGCAATACCAAACGATGCAGAATGACATCGCCGCACTGCGTGGCCAATTAAAAATCATACTGGTAGAGGCGCTTGGCGATAGCTGTTGAGCATTATTCTATAGATAGCTTATATAAAGTTACTATGGTTTACTATTAGTTACATATTATTTGATATACTTGGTTATAAACACAGATAACCGTGAACAAAAAAGAGACTTGAGCTATGGATGAAATACGCAATCCCTTTTCACCGGGTGCCGGCACTCCACCGCCAGAGCTGGCAGGTCGTAATGTCCTACTCGATAGGGTAAAGATACTGTTGGCACGGGTACGCGAGGGGCGACCAGAAAAAAGTGTTTTATTGGTCGGGTTACGTGGGGTGGGGAAAACCGTGCTGCTCAATGAACTGGAGATCCTGGCTGAACAAGCAGGCTATAAAACCATTTTGGTTGAGGCGCATGACAGTAAATCACTGAGCGCCCTGCTTGCGCCGCCCTTGCGTAAATTACTCCTGTCACTGGATCGCATGTCAAATGTCAGCGACAAGGCGCGGCGTGGTTTACGGGTGTTAAAAGGTTTTGTCAATGGCGTAAAGCTCACGGTGGGTGATCTCGAAATTGGCCTGGATATTGAAGCGGAAGCAGGAACAGCAGACAGCGGGGATCTGGAAGCTGATCTGC
This sequence comes from Methylococcaceae bacterium, assembly GCA_037130115.1. Lineage (GTDB taxonomy): Bacteria > Pseudomonadota > Gammaproteobacteria > Methylococcales > Methylomonadaceae > Methylobacter_C. Next base: position 91,033 of record JBAXTQ010000001.1, on the reverse strand, counting down.
CCGAACTATTTATCGCCGTGGCTGAAGCCGCGCAGGATAGAAAAATCCCTGTCGCCATTCTGCTAGATGAAATTCAGTACCTATCAGCGAAAGAATTGAGCGCATTGATCATGGCAATGCACAAGATGGCACAGAAGCGACTGCCTCTGGTATTGATAGGTGCCGGGTTGCCCGTATTACCTGGTTTGGCCGGGGAATCAAAATCCTATGCAGAGCGGTTGTTCGATTTTCCCGAACTGGGCCCGTTGCTGGCTGTTGATGCTTGGCATGCTTTGCGCGATCCTGCACAGGACGAAGGGGCTGACTTTACCGACGAAGCCCTGGATGAAATCGTTCGTCTGACCCAAGGTTATCCGTATTTCCTGCAAGAGTGGGGTTATCAATCCTGGAATCATGCGCCGCATTCACCGATACAATTAGCCGATGTTCAGCGTGCCACACCTAGAATCATCGAGCGGCTCGATGCCAATTTCTTTCGGGTGCGCTTTGATCGACTGACACCGCGCGAAAAAGATTATTTGCGTGCACTGGCTGAATTGGGCGCAGAACCGCAACGCTCTGGCGATATCGCCGCCGTATTGGGTGTTAAGGTGCAAGCCGTGGCTCCTCTGCGTGACAGCTTGATGAAAAAGGGCATGATATACAGTCCGGCACACGGCGACACCGCATTTACCGTGCCTTTGTTTGATACCTTCATGAAGCGTGCCATGCCACAATTACCGACCAAGGGCGGCAAAGCATGAGCGCCATACAGCAACTATTGACCGATCACATCGACATCTGGACAGCCGCCGATACCGCCAAAAAATCAGGCCGTGGCCGCAGTTCGGGTAATGCTGCCAGTGTCTATGGCATCAAGAAACTTCGTGAGCTGATTTTAGAATTGGCTGTGCGCGGGAAGCTGGTGCCGCAAGATGCGAATGATGAACCCGCCAGTGACTTGCTCAAACGCATACAGGTAGAAAAAGTTAAGTTAATTGCTGAGGGTAAGATTAAGAAGTCCAAACCACTGGCAGAGATAAGGGATTATGAAAAACCGTTTGATTTGCCGCACGGATGGGATTGGGTTAGGCTTGGTCGCATTGGAAATTGGGGTGCTGGATCAACACCTCTACGCAGCATTTCAAGTTATTACGGAGGTGAAACTCCATGGTTCAAGTCAGGCGAACTAACAGCTGACTTCATTGATACTTCTGAAGAAACAATAACCGATCTTGCATTAAAAGAATGCTCGCTTCGGTTAAATCAGCCGGGCGATGTATTGATTGCCATGTATGGTGCAACAATCGGCAAGACAGCCATTCTGAAAGTTCCTGGAACAACTAATCAAGCTGTTTGTGCCTGCACCCCCAATACAGGTATTTTTAATAGATATTTATTGGTTTTGCTGAAAGGTATGAAGTCCAATTTTATTGGGCAGGGAGCGGGTGGTGCTCAGCCAAATATTTCACGCGAAAAAATCATTGCAACTATTGTTGCTATCCCTTCGACCGAAGAACAACACCGCATTGTTGCCAAAGTCGATGAGCTAATGGCGCTATGTGACCAATTGGAAAACCAACACAGCAACGCCGTCGAAGCCCACGAAAAACTCGTCAGCTACCTGCTCGGCACGCTCACACAATCGCAAAGCGCTGAAGACTTCAACACCAACTGGCAACGCATCGCCGCGCATTTCGACACCCTATTCAACAGCGAAACCAGCATTGATGCCCTCAAGCAAACCCTACTGCAACTGGCAGTTATGGGTAAACTCGTCCCGCAAGACCCGAACGACGAACCCGCCAGTGAATTGCTCAAACGCATCCAAGCTGAAAAAGCCAAACTGATTGCCGAAGGAAAAATCAAAAAATCCAAACCGCTCGCGGCAATAACAGAGGAAGAAAAACCGTTTGATCTGCCATTAGGATGGCAATGGGCTCATTTTCCTGAACTTGGTGAATTCGGACGAGGAAAATCGAAGCACCGCCCAAGAAACGATCCAAAGCTATTCAATCCGGGTATTTATCCTTTAGTACAAACTGGTGAGGTTGCACGAGCAATCAACGTAATAAGTGAATACCATTCCAAATATAGCGACGTTGGCTTGGCGCAAAGCAAAATGTGGCCTGTCGGAACACTATGCATTACGATTGCTGCAAATATTGCGGATTCGGCATTACTAGGATTTGATGCTTGCTTCCCAGACAGTATTGTTGGATTCGTGCCTTGTGATCCATTAAACGATACTAAATATCTGCTCGCTTTTATGAAGACTGCACGGGAAAATTTATTGAAATTTGCTCCAGCCACGGCACAGAAAAATATAAATCTCGAAATTCTTGAATCGGTTCTTATACCACTTCCACCTTTGAAAGAAATTTCTCGTATCGTCGCCAAAGTTGATGAGCTGATGGCAATCTGCGACCAACTAAAATCCCGCCTCACCGAAGCCAATCAGTTACAGCAAAAACTGGCCGATGTACTGGTTGAACAAGCAACCGCATAAATAATAATTTTGAAGGCAAGGGGAAACAAATGGCAATTCGTATGGATAGTAAGTTGGTTACAGAGCTGGAAAATGATCCTCTTATTCTGAAATTTTCTGGTTCCCAAGCTCCAGCTTGGGAACCGTGAAGCCGAAGCTCCAGCTTCGCGAGACTGGAAGCTGGAGCTTCCAAGTTTGCATTCCCAAGCTTGAGCTTGGGAACGAGTACAAAGGTTTAATAACCGGGATCAGTCGTAGGGTGCGCATCGCGCACCTAAAACCTTATTAATGGAACGTATTTATTTATGCCACAATCTATTCTTGTTTTTCACCTTCCGCCCATTGAACTTCTTTCTTTGTTATGGTTCTGGTGCGCGATGCGCACCCTACACGGCTAAGTTCTTAATGCAGTTCGAGATTAAACGTCAAACAATTTTATGTTGGCAGCAAAGCACCCCGAATATAAAATTACGCTTTAATTTCGCGCCGCTATCGGATACATAATTAAAAAATACAACGGATGAAATATGGCAGAAAAAATTAACGCTAAGGAAATCGACATTAAATATGTAGCAGTCAGTCAACTTTTACTTGATGCAGAAAACCCACGACTTCCCGTTTCAGTTGATCGCGACCAACAATCAATGTTGGATTACATAGCGGAGACAACTGCCATCGAAGAGCTAATGGATGCCATTGCAGAAAATAATTTCTTTCCTGGCGAACCTCTTATTGTCGTTAAACATAAAACAGAAAAAGACGCCTATACCGTTGTAGAAGGCAATCGACGACTGACAGCTTTGAAACTTCTGCAAGACCCTGCTAATTGCTCCAAACCTGGCGTTAGAATGCGGGATATTGCCAATAAGGCTAAACATAAGCCTACATCTGTGCCGATTGTTGAGTGTCCAAACCGTGAAGGAGTATTGCCCTATCTTGGCTTTCGGCATATTACCGGAATAAAACAATGGGAACCGCTAGCGAAAGCACGCTATATTGAGCAGCTGTTTGAGCTGACCAATAATAATGTCGATCCAAAGACCAGGTATAGTGGTGTCGCCCGTGCAATTGGCAGTCGGCGTGAACACATCAAACGAAACTTGGATGCATTATCAGTCTACAAAATCATTAATGAAAATGAATTCTTTGGAATCGAGGGTCTTAATGAGGAATCCATAAAATTTGCCGTTTTGTCTACAGCTGTTGCGGATAATAGAATTGGTAGTTTTGTCGGAGTATCGAAAAAAGATACTGATGGCGATTTCAAATCACAAGACCCCATCGTTAAGCGCGAAGCATTAAAAGATAAAGAAATTGCCGAGCTGACTCATTGGCTTTACAAAAAAGATGAAAAAGGAAAAACAAAGGTTGGCGAATCCAGAAATCTTCGTTTTCTAGCGGCGGTTGTTGATAGTCCCCGAGCATTGGAAGCTTTTAGAAGAGGCTCTCCCTTAAAAATAGCCTATCAGCAAACCTCAAATCTTATAGAGGACTTCCTTGAATTGCTTTACCAGGCTGACAGTTCTTTGGCTGAAGCAGCTAGTACAGTTGCAACCGTTGATTATGATGAAGACGCCTATAATCTTGCACGTCGAATTTTGGACAACATTAGATTAATCGGTCGAGAGTTGAAGGAAAAGCGAAATGCAGACGAAGACGGTTTTTAACTAAGCAAAGGAATTGACCCGGATGGATTTTGCCATTGGAGAACTACACCCTAATACCCCGCATCTTTTTGCCGATTTGGCTGAGTTGGTGCTAATCACTGGTTACAATGGACGCACAAAGCTGCATAAAAATGACCTGTTAAATATTCTGGAAACGGGCACCATCAGTCCCGATGAGTTAGATCAAGAAGGTGATGCAGAAGAAGCAGAAGACAGCACAGGTCAAGCCACTGCCGAAAAAAACAGTCGGCGCGAAAATCAGCTTGAGGACGTTCTCACTCAATTGACTTATCGTTCCAAGGCTCTAAATAACTATTATCCATTTACGGTAGATGGAGATGAACTGGTCTTGCTTGATAAGGAATTATTAACCGACAAACAAAGGGTTTATCGATTTTTGCTGGCTTGTTCACGCTTGCGGTCATTTGACCAGAAAGGAGGAGTTAGGCAGAAATGGGCGAAAGCCTTCACTTGTTTAAGCAAGGTAGCTATGGAAGGGTTGTTGCCAAGTCATGCAGCAGTCCGTATTTTTGATGCTAATTCGGATGATCGAAAAAACTACTACTCAACTGATCTAAGAAATGCACTGAAAATTCTCGGCAAGGATTTAGCTGTCCTAAGAATCCATGATAATGAATGCAATAAGGCAGGAGCGTCTGGCGATGCCGGTTTGGATCTTGTCGCTGTGGTCGATTTTGATGATGGGGCAGCAACATCATTCGCCTTGTTGGGGCAGTGCGGCGCACAAGAAACCGGATGGCCGCAAAAGACACTTGAAGCCCATTCAATGAAATACCGAAATTTCTTCCAAATGCAATTTGATTACCCTGGAGTAATGTTTACCCCTGTTTGTTATCGAACAGCAGATGGCGAATGGACAGATAATCAAAGTGCTAACGGAATACTTCTTATTGACCGGGAGCGTATTTTAAAATTACTTGACTTACAAAACTGCTGGCAGGAAATCGTTATTTTACAGTGGTTCTTAGATTTCGAGGCCGGGTTCAATAGCGTTAAAGCTCCAGATTAGAATAACGTTGATATTTGATTATTAGTTCAAAATCGGTGGCAATGCTTTTGCCACCGCCTCGAATTGCATGTTATATAACCATAACACTTGTAATTCGACTTAACAAATAGCATTGACCGTGCGGCGACAATTATCCTGTCCAGTCTAGCGAAACCAGAGCTTCGACCTTGGCTTATTTCATGCACGTTCCTTAGAATCAAATTTTATGCAATAATCCGGTTTACAATTCTTCAATTTTGGTAGTAGGACAATCAACTAATGATATCTGGAAATTTTTTTAATGACATATAATAGGCTTGAAGCAAAGTCAATTCCTGGTGAGCATTGTCGTTTTTGCGGCGAAAAGTCTTTGCCTTTAGTTAAAACTCGATGTTGTGATCAATGGATTTGTTGCGATACAAAATTCATGTCTATTCGTGGTGGTGGATATTGCCAATTCGAACACGAACACTATAGCGCCTGCTATTTTCATTACAATGAAATCCATCAAGGTTCATGGAAAGAATGCAAAGAGTGTCGTGATTTTTTTGAAGAAGAACAATATAATTCAGAGCTGGCTTTTAAACTTAAATAAATTAATGGCGCTTAGGCTTATGGGAGTGAGTCGCCGGATAAACAAGATAATGGGTATAAAAAGTTGCACGAGTTATTTTCATCCACTTTAGCCTATGCTCGCATAGATCGTAATCCCGCAATGTCAGTCGCTTGCATTGTCAAATCACAATCCGCTCATTATTGGCATTGAGCTGGACTTGTCTCTATAAAACAAAATTAAATTTATGAAGCTTAATCGAAATGACATCTGCCATTGTGGCAGTGGTAAAAAATATAAAAAATGCTGCTTACTTAATGATGAAAAACAAATAGTCAGTCTAAATATTGACAAATCCAGCCCCCTGACCTTACTTAATCAAGGTGCCATTGATAGTAACGCTGTCACGGCAACATTGACAGGAGAATATACACAGCCGGTTCGATTGTGTTACAAAGTTTATGACAAGCATGCTCTTCATAGCAAAATATTCAAGAATATGAAATGTATGTCTTATGATTCACCTAATAGTCGTTGGGTCTGGTTGTTTGATCATGAAGCAAAGAATCTTTCTTTTGAACAAAAATATAACGAAATACCTAAGCATTTACGCCCCATTGTTATTGGTTCGTTCTTTAGTGCAAACGATGATGAAATGCATCTTGATGTAAGATCACATGAAAGGGCAATACATGCCATTACATTTTTTGATCGCTATATTCCCAGAAATATTGCGGAAGTAACGGATGCCATTATGTTAAGTCGTATCATTAAACCAAAAGAAATGTCATTGTTAAATGATTTTAATAACTTTTTTAAAGATGTGACTATCGTTGATAAAGCAAAAGAATTTGAAGAAATAATGGAGAATTCCAAGAATGAAATTAATCCAAAGAAATCTGTGTTCAGTTTTCTTAAAAAAAGTGTAACAAAAGCGATGCCTGAGGTTGAAAGAATCAGAACGAACTATTATGAAGACGGTATAGATTCTATTAAGTTAAGTTTGCAGGTTAACAGATTAGCCGCCTTGAATAAACTTAATGGAAAAGAATTGACTACAAATGATATTGTAGAAATGATGCACGACACGCAACTCACTATTGACGACAAGTAACTGCTATAAACGAAAGTGTTGATTCTTCTGGTTCCCAAGCTCCAGCTTGGGAACGAGTGCAAAGTCGGCTTTGAACGCCATTAGCAAAGAAAAGCATTCACCACGAAGACACGAAGACACGAAGAAAAGCAAAAACGGTTAATGTTTCAGGTTCCCAAGCTGGAGCTTCCAGATATGCATTCCCAAATGGAGCTTGGGAGCAAGTACAGATTGTCTATTCGAAGATAACGGCTAACCGCGCTAACACTTCATCCATTATAAATTCTGGCACACTTTCCAGTTTCTTGGCGTGTTCTTAGCACGCGACAAATTAGCCGGTTGTCGCCAGATAAATCATTCCATATCACCCCGCACCAATAGGTTGACAATTTTCATTGGAACTCTTATTGCCATGCAACACCAACCGTACGGGAATAAAAATGTGCATTAAATTTAAAGATTCTACCTGTTATTGGATAAAGCAATGAACTTTGACATCCGTACAATGGTGATGACAATGTCCTTGCTGACCTTACTATTCTCCGGCCTGCTGATATTGGCTGGATTGCATGTCGGTAACTCTCGCGGTGTGCGACAATGGGCAATCGGCAGTCTATACATCAGCTTGGGTCTTGGCTCTGCTTATATCCAACCGGGGCCCACTTACAACGCATGGGCTTTGGTATTTGCCGTAACCCTTGTGGCCGGCGGACTGGGCTTCCAATTCAATGGCATTCAGGCCTTCAAAACCGGACTCAGCAATAGGCACATTCCCTGGTTACTGGCTGGCTTGATGTTTATTCAAAATACCTGGTTCGTTGTCCTCCATCCCGACATCCATGCCCGAGTCATCGCTAATTCGCTGCTGTTCGCATTGGCTCATGCAGCCTGTGCCCGAACCTTGTTTATCCGGGTAGAACATCCGTTACGGACGGCGTATTGGTTTACTGGTGCGGCGTTTGCATTATTTGCGATATTAATGCTGGCCAGGGCGATAACGGTTTTTAACGCAGAGCCGGATACCTATAGATTTTATTCAAACGCTCCCATTAATCCTGTAGTGGTTTTTATCGCCATTATGTTGGAAATGTGTATAACCTTTGGCTTCGTATTGATGCTCAATGCCCGACTGGCTGCAGATCTACAAAAACTGGCATTGAATGACCCGCTGACCGGCGCACTAAACCGGCGTAGTCTGGAACAAGAGGCCGGCCGCCAGATTTCGCGATGTATCCGTACCGGGGATAAAATGGCAATCATGATGATTGATGTTGATCATTTCAAGTCCATCAATGACCGCTACGGTCATCCAGTTGGAGACGAGGTCTTGAAGCGTCTGGTTACGCTGGCTCATAAACATATTCGTAGAAGCGACTACTTCGCTCGCTACGGAGGTGAAGAATTCTGTGTTATGCTGCCATCCGCCAGCGAGAAAGATGCCTGGATATTGGCTGAACGCCTGCGCCAAACTTATGCTGCAATGGAGATGGAGTTTGGCGGCGAAGCCCTGCATAGTACCATCAGCATCGGCGTCTCTGATTCAATACATGCCGGAATGGAATTTACCGCGATAATAGCCGCAGCAGACCTGGCAATGTACCGCGCCAAACAAGAAGGCCGCAATCGGGTAGTAATGCATTCATCCTGTTTAAGTCTGGTTAATATATCAGACAGTCCCAATGCAACACTTTAAATTACTTTTATAAGTATCGCCCTAAATTGCCCCTGACTTCAAATTAAACGTTTATTTAACCATCCAAAGAGACGGTCAAAATTCCGATGAATTTCTCCAATGCCATTCATACATTTCAACGTGAAAATCTCGGGTACGAAAAGATGTGCCCGGCCTTGGCTTCATCAGGCCAAAGCTGAGTAAAAACGCGCCATAAAAAATTAATTGGCACTCTTATTAAGAGAGTGCTAGAATTCGCAAAAAGTTTTTTCTCAGGAGATACCATGAGTAATGCATTGGCTTTGCCCGTTAATTTGTCGGTTGGAACATTTGATGCCTATTTAAATCTGGTTAGGCAAATGCCCAGATTGACCTCTGAACAAGAGCGTGAGTTAACGTTAAGGTATAGAGATGACGGTGATTTGGAAGCGGCGCGAGAATTGGTCATGACCAATTTACGTTTTGTTGTGCATGTTGCCAGAGGTTACAGTGGTTACGGCTTGTCAATGCCTGACATTATTCAGGAAGGCAATATCGGCTTGATGAAAGCGGTTAAACGTTTTGATCCTGACGTGGGTGTGCGTCTGGTGTCTTTTGCCGTGCATTGGATTAAAGCCGAAATTCATGAATATGTCATTAAAAACTGGGGCATTGTAAAGGTTGCAACCACCAAAGCCCAGCGTAAACTGTTTTTTAATTTACGTAAATCCAAGCAGGATATCGGCTGGCTATCAAATGACGAAGCCATGGCGATTGCAGAGGATTTGAAGGTTGATCTCAGCGACGTTTATGAAATGGAAAAACGCTTGGGAAGTCAGGATATGTCATTCGATATGCCCGTTGACGAGTCTTCAGAAGAAAGTTGCGCGTATCCATCAAACTATCTTCAGCAACACGGCGCTGATCCGTCTGTATTGCTTGAAAATGCCGATTGGGAAGGTCATGGACAGGACTTGTTGGCAGAAGCGATGGCGGGCTTGGACGCGCGAAGTTTGGATATTTTGTCAAGTCGCTGGTTGGCGGATAAAAAAGCCACTCTGCACGAGCTTGCGGCACGCTACAACGTCTCAGCCGAGAGAATCAGGCAGTTGGAACAAAATGCCATGAAAAAGCTCAAGGCAGCGGTTGTTCTCGAAGCTTGACAGCTTATCGAAAAGGCTGACCACTTTAGCCAGTATAAAGTACTGGAGTTAGACCTGACAGGTTTATAAAACCTGTCAGGTCTGTCCCGTGTTAAGTTAGTAGCCGCTTATCGAAAGCAATAAAAAAAGGCTTGCCGATGTTATCGTTAAGCCTTTTTTTTGTCTGCAATTTTAGCTTCTATTATCCTGTCTTATCGATTCAGCCGCTGTTTATTAGAGGCTTTTAACCGATTTTTTTGTTAAGCAGGATGGAGCAGGTTTAATACGGTTTGTGCTTGTTCTGCGGCTTCAAGGCCCAGGCTGGTCAAATAACCGCCATCTTCTTGTGTTAACAGTCCTTTATCGTACAAACGTTTTGTGGCAGCAATTATTTCGGGTGCCGCTGTTGTATGTACCTTGATTCCTTCTTGTGTAGTGCTCAGGTTGTAGCGAACCAGAATGTTTATTTCGTCTACAATGTCTTGGGTATAGGGCATGGTTAATCCTCACGATTTATCGATACAAGAGGGTATGATAAAGCTATTTTCAGCCAAGGAGTATTTTTTTTCAGGGACACGGTTAACAATGCTCCCTTAAAGCCACGTTACCAAGGCAGCTATTGACCTGTTTTTACTTTGAAAAAGAGACTCAGCGTCATTATTTAGGTGATTTCCTGAGAAAATTTTACCCATTAAAAGTAGGACTTTCCTAATCAAGTAAGCGATTGGATTCGTCTAATGGGTAAGTTATTTCACTTATACCTATCAACCATAAATTAATCTCCGTAGAGACGCGATTTATCGCGTCTAAATGATAACCCGTGGGTTTTCGGATGTAGGGACGCGATAAATAGAGACGCGATAAATCGCGTCTCTACGGTGACGATACCTGTATATTGCCGCCCATGTGTGGTTCACAGTTTAAGGTGATTTCCGGAGAATGTTTTACCCATTAAAAGTAGGGTTTTCCCAATCAAGCAAGCGATTGGATTCGTTTAATGGGTAAGTTCTTTCGCAGAAATCACTTTAATACTAATAACGGCGTACCGAATTATCACAGTTGCATGACCAGGCATCAATGCCGCCGGTTAAGTTGGCTATGTTTTTATAGCCGGACTGCACCAGATAATTGGCGGCTTGCAGGCTACGCATGCCATGATGACAGATCACCACAATTTCCTGTTGCGGATCCAGTTCACCGAGTCGGTTGGGAATTTGATTAAGCGGAATCGATACGCTGCCGGCAATATGGGCGAATTGAAATTCATGAGGTTCCCTGACATCCAGCAAAAACAGGGTTTCTTTCTGCTGAATTTTGTTGTTTAGCGCGGCGGCTGATAGTTGTTTTACGGTCATAGTGATTCTCTGTTAATAAAGCGCTCCAGGCGCTGCATGGCGATGGTCATTTTAGCGATAGACGTGGTGTAAGCAAAACGCAGGGTGTGATGCGCTTCATGGCTACCAAAGTCCAGTCCCGGTGTTATGGCAACCCCTTCCGCTTCCAAAAAATCCAAGGCAAATTGATGGCTGTCATCGGTAAATTTTTTGCAATTGACATAAATATAAAAAGCACCGGCGGGTTTAACCGGTATTTCAAACCCCAAGCGCAATAGATTATCATAAAGAAAATCGCGTCTGGCGGCAAATTCGGCGCGTCTGTTTTCAAGTTCTATCAGGGTATTTTCATCAAAAGCCGCCAAGGCGGCATATTGCGATGGAGTGGACGTTGCAATATAAATATTTTGGGCTAATTTCTCGGTGGCCTCAATAAACTCATTCGGCACAATCAACCAACCAATGCGCCAGCCAGTCATGCCAAAATATTTGGAAAAGCTGTTGATCACAAATACCTCATCGCTAAACGCAAGTGCGGTAGTCGCCTGATTATCGTAAACCAGTCCATGATAAATTTCATCGGAATAAAAGCAACCGCCCATATCATCAACGGCCTGAATAGCTTGCTTTAATTCTTCAGGACTAATCAGTGTTCCGGTGGGATTGGACGGGGAGGCAATCAAAACGCCTTGAGTGGCGTCTGTCCAATGGTCTTTGATTTGTTTTGCAGTTAATTGGTAATCCGTATCGGCAGCAACCGGAATGGTTTTGGTTTTGCAGCCCAATAAGGTAGCAACATTACTGTTACACGGATAACAGGGGTCTGCCATCAATAGTTCTTCGTTCGGGTTAAGGCTGACCCCAATTGCCAGTAAAAACGCACCAGAAGCGCCAGGAGTTACAAATACACGTTGTTCGTTTATAGTTACACCATAACGCTGCTGATAGAAGTCCGCTATTTTTTTTCGCAGCTCCGGCAAACCAGCGGCAGGCGTGTATTTAACCTCGCCGGTCTGAATGTGCTTAATAGCGGCATCGACAAGAGTGGGCGGTGTTGGAAAGTCAGGCTCACCGATTTCCATGTGAATAATATCAACGCCTTGCGCTTCCAATTGCTTGGCTCTGCGTAGCAATTCCATGACGTAAAACGAAGAAATGTCGGCATTTCGCTCTGCCGGTTGGTTGCGCATAATGAAGGTGTCCATAAAAAAAGCATCAATGATACCAATAATCCTTGCTAATTGGCGACTATTCTGCTAAAAATGCGCAGTTTTTATTTATCCTGTCTAGTAGGAGTTAATGGATGACCGATAGTACTAAACCGATTGTTGCATCACCTTTCAGTTTTGCGCCTTACAAAGAAAAAGACGGCGAAGAATATATGGATGACGCTCAGTTAAAACATTTTGAGACCATTTTAAAGAACTGGAAAGCCGAGTTAATGCACGAAGTAGACCGTACCGTGCACCACATGCAGGATGATGCCGCTAATTTCCCGGATCCTAATGATCGGGCGACACAGGAATCAGAATTCAGTCTGGAATTAAGGACGCGTGACCGTGAACGTAGACTCATCAAGAAAATTGATGATTCCCTTAAAGAAATTGAATCAGGGAATTATGGGTTTTGTGAGTCTTGTGGTATAGAAATAGGCATACGCCGCCTTGAAGCCAGACCTACGGCCAGTTTGTGTATTGACTGTAAAACCCTCGATGAAATTCGGGAAAAACAAATGGGCTAAAAACAGCTTGTCGTGCTGGATAAACAACCTTATAGGGGCCGGTTTGCGCCTTCGCCTACCGGCTCCCTGCATTTGGGTTCGCTGTTCACTGCACTCGCCGGGTTTCTTCAGGCCCGGTCACAGCAGGGTCAATGGTTATTGCGTATTGATGATCTTGATACCCCGCGCAATGTTCAAGGCGCAGCGGACAACCTGTTAAAAACACTGGAGGCCTTTGGCCTGCATTGGGATGGTTCTATTGCTTATCAAAGCCAAACGCTTGACGTTTATCATGAAATTCTTGATAAATTAACCAAAGATAACCAGGTTTATCCCTGTACATGCAGTCGAAAAACAGTGGCTGCCATTTATTCCGGTGCTTGTCGGGATAAACAGATATTCCCTGATGATCCTTATTCCCACCGTCTTAAAACCGATAACAGCGTCATCTCTTTTCACGATGAGTTGCAGGGCTTAATTTCAACTAATTTAGCTCGTCAGCATGGCGATTTTATTTTAAAAAGAAAAGACCGGATTATCGCTTATCAATTTGCGGTAGTGATTGATGATGACCAACAGGCTATTAATCATGTCGTGCGCGGCTATGACTTATTGGCGTTAACTCCCCGGCAAATCTATCTTCAGCAATTACTGGGACTGGTTACCCCAGGTTACATGCATGTGCCGGTTATTATCGACGGGCAAGGCTATAAGCTCAGTAAACAAACCCGGGCCACAGCAGTCGATTTACAACACCCTCAGAAAGTTATATTTGAATTACTGACCTTATTAAAGCAAAACCCGCCTTGCGAACTTCAATACGCCTCTTTGAATGAGACGCTGGAATGGGCGATAGGCCATTGGAATCCGGAACCGTTAAAAAATTGTCGGGCAATTTGCAGGTAGGGTTAATGTAATTGCGTGTATTGCACGTCATAGCGGCTGCTTGCTAAACCGGCTTAACCCAATTATCAAGCAAGAGGTCTGGCGCTTTTATAAGCTGAAGTCTTCCAGATTTAGTACCTGGGAGTTTATAGTTCCAAGGGCTACCAACTTAAGACGGGACAGATAACTTTCTGGGAACGCCGAGCCCCAGCTCGGCACGGGATAGTCAAACCGATTACTGACTATGGGTAACTACGCCGAGCTGGGGCTCAGCGATCCCGGAATCAATAGACCTGTTTTATTTATCTGCCCCGCTTTAAATTGGTAGCCGTCCCAAGCAAATAAATAGATAATATTGCGTTTTTTCGGCCACCCATTTAAGTCGGGACGGCCTGTTGTTTCAACAAGTCAGAGACACGGCAACTATCCTTACTCTTTCCGGGTTCAGGTATTTAACTACTTGGCCTTAGTCATACCATTTGATGTGGGCTTCTTCAGACGGGATATTAGCATGACAATGATAAGGCACCAGTCGTGGGGTGTAGTGATCAGTCGGACGATCTGCGGGAACGGTGGTTTCGTAAATATAGCCGTTGACAGAGCCCGTCAAGGCGGACTTGCGTTCCATGATTCGGCAAAAAGGTTTGTTATTGCCTTGGGCGTCGGCATAGATTTCTACCCTGACCAGTTCCGCCGATAATTCATCCAGGTAAGCGTGGAGGGTTAAACGATAGCCTGATTCCGACGATTCTGCCTGAAAATTTTGCATATAGATGGCTGACCAGTGCTGGAATAGCTGCTGTTGCCACACAGCCAATTCTTTTGCCAGCGCGGCATCATTATCGATACGTTGCCGGTAATGGGTGGTGGCCGGGACATAATACTTTTCAACATATTCGTGCAACATTCGGTTGCTGCTGAATTTTGGCGCCAAGGTTGACATGCTGGCTCGTATGCGGGCAACCCAGTTTTGGGGAATACCGCGTTCATCGCGCCGATAAAACTCGGGTATGATCTGCTCTTCCAGCAAACAATAAAGCGCATCGGCTTCGACTCCATCCCATTCCGGTTCGGCATGGGTTTGTCCGTCACCCAATGCCCAACCTACGTCCGGCGTATAAGCTTCGGCCCACCAACCATCCAATTCGGAGAGATTGAGGCCGCCATTCGCCAACAGCTTCATGCCGCTGGTTCCGCACGCCTCCCAAGGACGGCGAGGTGTATTGATCCAGACATCGACACCCTGCACGAACTGCTCGGCCATGGCCATGTCGTAATCGGCCAGAAATACCATGTGTTCACGCACTTCCGGCCTGCGCACAAAATTAGCCATTTCTTGCACCAGGCGCTGCCCCTTTTTGTCAGCCGGATGTGCTTTTCCGGCAATGATAATCTGTATCGGATAACGGGCATTAGTCAGTAGATGTATTAAACGGTTCGGGTCGTGAAGCAGCAAATTGGGGCGTTTGTATTCTGCAAAACGGCGTGCAAAACCAAAGGTGAGTCTATTCGGGTCAAATATATTATGCACTAATGCCTGTTCGTCACTGGGCGCTTGTCGTAACCTCAATTGTTCGGTGATGCGTTGCCGGACATAATGAACCAGTTTGGTTCGGCTTTCGCCACGAAACGTCCATAGCGTTTCATCCTGAGTGGCCGCTATTTGCATACGCAGGGCATCCACTTTACCGCCCCATCGGTCTTTACCGCAAACTTGAGTCCATAAGGCATCGGTAAAACTGGAATCCCAGGTCGGTACATGAACGCCATTGGTCACATAACCGACCGGAATTTCGTTGATAGGCCAGTGCGGATAAAGTTGATGAAATAGTTGTTGACTGACTTGACCGTGCAAGCGACTGACCCCGTTTGCGGCGGCACAGGTACGCAAGGCAAAATAAGTCATATTGAACAATTCAGCCGGATTTTCTGTGGAGGCTTGTCCCAGCGCTAAAAACTGATTAAAGGTGATGCCCAGTGCTTGTACCCGCTCGTGCAAGTATTGATGCATCAGTTGCGGATGAAAGCAATCGAAACCCGCGCTCACCGGTGTATGCGTAGTAAACACATTACCGGCCCGCGTCGCCCAAAGTGCCGCTTCAAAAGTGACCTGATGCGTCTTCTGAAAATCGGCTATGCGCTCCAAGGCGACAAAGGCCGCATGGCCTTCGTTCAAATGACAAATTTCCGGTTTTATGTCCAGCGCCTCCAGCAAACGCCAGCCGCCTATACCCAATACGATTTCCTGCAATAAACGCATTTCCTGGCCGCCGCCGTATAATTCGGCGGTAATAGCCCGATCAACCGGGCTGTTCATCAGGTCGTTGCTATCCAGTAAATATAAAGACACGCGTCCCACCTGAGCTTCCCAAACGCGCAGAAACAGGTCGCGTCCAGGTAATTCCAGGACAATAGACAAGCGGTTGCCTTGCTTGTCTAATGCGGGTCGAATAGGCAAGCTGGCGGGTTCATTGTAGGGATAGAAAGCCTGCTGAGCGCCTTGAGCATCAAGTAATTGCCGAAAATAGCCCTGCTGATACAGCAGGCCGACACCGACTAAAGGCAAGTTCAAATCGCTGGCCGACTTTAATAAATCGCCTGCCAGGATACCCAAACCGCCGGCATAGATCGGCAATGCTTCACCGAGCCCATATTCCATGCTGAAATAAGCAATGGTACCCAGTTGACAGTCGGGATATTCGCACTGAAACCAGCCTTCTTGACTGTAGTATTGAGTCCGTTCCCGCTTTAATTCCGCCAGCTTGTTTAAAAAATTCGGATCTTGAACCAGTGTTTCAAGACGCTCTATACTGACATTTTGCAACAGCATCCAAGGATTCTGGGTTCGCTCCCAGATTTCCGGGGCGATAGTCTCCCATAGCGCATCGCCAGCATGACTCCAAGTCCAGCGTAAATCCAGTGCAAGTTCAATTAATACTTCCAGCTCTACTGGAAGAATACGCGGCAGATAAGGATGTTGCATAATTGATAGCCTTATTTATTAAAACCAATGGTTTGATTAGGCAATATTTTACCAAAGGTAGCAGTTTTGAGAATATAACTAACGACGAGGTTGAGGCCGTAAGCAATCCTAAGCGAAGTTGAAAGGGACGGCTGGGCTTGCGTAGCAATCTAATTTACCGCAGTATTTTTGAGTATTTCCACGCGGGAAGCAAGGGAAATCTTTACTCAATAATAGCGGGTTGTCCACTTCGACTCCGCTCAGCGAACAATTTAACCAAACTGCCCCACCTTAAATTAGGTAGCCTTATTAATTATTGACAGTTATTTTGCGGAGTGCTAATGTATTTATTCCCCTGGGGCACAGAGCATTGAAAAGTTTTTCACCTCAGGTTGTTTAATATCAGGTTTTATACCTGAAATTTCTGGAGTGTTAGTTATGAAAGTTGTTGCCGACAAAATTGCTGAAGAAGCAATGGTTGAAAATGTAACAGAAATCGTTAAAAAACCAAAACTTGCGTTAATTGGAATCAAAGAAGGCGCGGCTGCTGCCAAGCAAGCTGTTGCTAAAATTGCCTCCGCACCCTCAAGATTGCTTGATAGTGCATTATATAATGCCGGTTATGGAATAGCCTATGGGGCTGTTTTTACTTCGTTAGTGATAGTGAAAATGTTACCCGCTAATAGCCGGGTATTGAACGGTTTACATGAGGGGACTGAGGTTGCACGTAAAGACTTTGAAATGCGCCAAGAAAAACACGCGGCACCCGAAGACTCAATTGAAAATGTTTAAAAATAAAACGTAACTCCAAAGTTACGTTAATAGGCGGGGGGAGGTTAGAGGGCTTTCCCCGCCTTCAACTGTATCCTCAGATTGCGCTTTAATTGATTTATCTAAAGAGCTAAAACCATTTTTGGCGATAAATCGCCCGGCTCCCTTGGATTGCTTCCAAAGCCTGCGCCAATAATCTTCTTTATGATAGGCTTTAAGGCAGCGAAGATAACGCACCTGCTTGGCTTGATCCAGTTGCTGAAAAATAGCAGGTATCAGCCCTTTTTCAACATTGTACTCAAAGCCCGTTTTTAAATTAACCGGTGCTATTTGATCAATAGTTAAGTCCAGTTCATGGGTAATTGTATCCATCATAAGTCTTATTGCCTGAGCTTTTGGCGAACAGGGCGTCATGATGTCATAAGGTGGCAGCCATTCCCGAAGCGGACGCAACTGATCGATATGCGTCAAGGCCACGACTACCGGTGGCAGACTGGTTTTGTCTTGGGAGGCAAAACAATTGCGGATGGCTTGCAACATTTTTTTATCGGGATCACGCGCCGCATTGGTTGCGGAAATCGCCATAATGATCAAGTCGCTGCGAACGATTTCTTCTGAAGCTCTCGAAAACAAGTGCTGACAGGCATTACTGCCATAACCTTCGCAATCCAATATAATCGCCGAGTGTAAGTCCGGTCGTTGCAAATGATAAGAAGTGATACCTTCTGTGGTAGGAATGGCATTGGTTTCGGCTTTTTTTACACCAAACAATGCATTGATAAGACTCGATTTTCCGGCATTGGTCTGGCCTAACACCAAAATACGAAAGGGTTCTGCCGTGGCCAAATCATCTCTTTGTTTGATTTGATCCAGTTCTTGTTGGGATTGGCGAGTGGCTTTAGTGAAAACGCCATTGTCCAGAACCATATTGCCGCTGTACAGTTCGATCGCGTAATAGCCTATTTTCTTGATATAAGCATCGATAAGCCAGCTCTTTAGCTGAGCAGTGGAATAAGACAACAAGCTGTCAGTTGTCAGAATTCTCAGCTCGCGAATCATTGCAGAGACTGGATCAAAACCTGCGGAGACAATACGGAAAAGCCGATACAGTTCGCTGGCACGCGTGGCTAACTTACGACTTTTAACCAGATCGTTAAAAGAAAAAATATGGCTGCCCGGTATATTATCCGAAACATTAATGCGTAATTCTTGCGCCAAGGTCTCTATGACTTTGAGTAGATAGGGGAGTTTTATTTCCAATAAGGCGTCTTTTTGTTGTGGATAATACTGTTCCGCCACTGCCTGCATCACTTCCAGCAGGGTTTGCATATAAAATGCTGAAGCCGTTAAATCAGGATTGCTGTTTCTGTGTAGTGCTGCGATGTCTTCAATTCGTTTAAAAGCCAGTTGATTTTGAGTGGTTTTTGCCAGTGACGCTGATATATCAAGCAGATCCAAATCCGGATTTACACGGTTCAGACGCTGATGTACAAGCCACCAAGTACCGCTTAATACCGCAGAGCATTCAAGCCATAAAAGCAACATATACTGCTGCCATAACCAGTAGGTTCCTGCTACCAAAAGAATGCTGAATGGGGCAATAATCACCGCAAAATGCAACTGCCAGCGGGTTTTCATATTCATGGCACAGCCTTATGCTGGATTTTATGCACGTAATTTTTAAGAATGGAGAGTCCTTGTTCAAACTGTTCCTTGTAAACAATTCGAAATAATTCGTTGGATAACTCTTTTCCGTTACGTAAATTCTGGAAATAAACCGTTAGTGTTTTGCCCAATGCGTAAGTCGTTGCTGCGGTCAGTACCGAAGATACCGCTAAACCGTAAACAGGAATCAGCTTGATTAATTCGCGTCGGCCAATATTGGACAGTAGGGTAATCCCTAAGGCGCTGGTAATTTCGGTCCAATTTTTTTTATTCAGTTTGTAATTATAAATTGAGCCGATGGTCTGAAACATTTTTGCCTGAACCAGTGTTACGACTGGAATATCGACAAAAGGAACCGGAACCGCGCCGGCAATTCCTGATATAAGGGAGTAGGCAATAATATGGGGATGTGCCGCTTTGCTGTAAATGTCGCGTAGTTGCTTACGTATTTCCTTCATATCATGCAACATCAGTGCAATGCCCTGCGGCAGAGCTATTTCAAGGCTTAGCCAAAACGCGTCCAGGCCATAATGGACGGGCTGATAATCATCTTCCGCCAAGGTAAAATCGACGGGGACAAACCGGGCATCAATTCCCTTAAATAGCGTTCGTTGTTCAAGTAAAGAACGGCAAAGATTGTCAGGAATCAGTTGCGGCCAATCTTCGTTATTAAACGGATAAGGACTAACGTGGTCGAAGCCGGGATCTGGATAGCCTTCATGCAAGGCGGTCTGCACCACAATAACCGGCCACTCGGGTTTGGCTTTATGAATTGAGCGAACCGCGTCCAAAACGGCCTGTTGGGCATGATCCATGGCTTTTATGACCACGATCAGCACATGAGCCTGATCGCTGAAGGTGTCGATGTCGCACTCAGGCGAATAATCGACCTCACCCAGTCCACGGGTATCCAGAAAGTGCAAGATGCAGTCCTGAGAATCCGGGAAATCATAAATGAAGGCGGTTTTGGTGCAGGCGTGCATGCCATTGCCTATTTGAGCGCGGCTGTCGCCAGTCAGCGCCCTGATGATCGAAGTTTTTCCAGACTGGGTTTTTCCCAATAGCCAAAAAACCGGAGTTGGCATGGATGACTTTATGCTTTCTAAACGCGTACTGATTTCGTCATCATCAAGACGAGGAGAGACGATAGTCGAGTAAATTTTTTTCCACATGCGAAAAGCTTCAAATGAGGCAGTAGATTTTAGGCTTTTATGCCTTTAATATTTCAATGATATGAAAGTATTGTGACATTTTCATGACAGTGCTGTAATTAAAGCTAATATTATAAATATCAGGCTATCCACATAAGCCGGGACATTTTTTGCAGGCTTTACGCCTGCCCTTTAATGCCACGATGTTAGCAGGACAACCGCAAGGGATTGCCCCTACAAGACAAGGGCATCGTTACATAAAAGGGCTATCCACACAAGTCGGGGCAAGCTGCAAGGCTTAACTTTAAACTGTCCCGCCTTAGGTGGGTAGCCCAAATATCAGGCCGTATTTTGGTTGTTAATTACCAGAGTCCTGATTTTCTGTTCAACGATTCGCCATGATAGCAACAGCGGCTTACGCAAGATATTAACGGTTAGCACATCTTCCTTAACCTGATAGTGTGCCTCAATTCCACGCCCTTTAATCAAACCGTTTTCAGAGTCGCCAGTAAACCGTAAGCCGTTTTTTTCAGCGACTTGTCTTGTTTTTGAAATCAGGGTGTCGGGATGTCCGACAAATTTGACTGAAATGGATTTTTTCATTTTTCTCAATACACAATTAAAATTTTAGCAGTCTTTATAACCTATTTTATCTTAATACCCCATCGATATAATTATCGAAGAACAAAACCTTTCTGAATGGAGATATCTATAGTAGGATTCAATTCTAGCATTAACGTTGATACAGAGTTGATATGATTTCAAAGTAATTATTCAAACCCCCTCGCTTTACTCTCACCCTTTGAAAAAGTGAGCAAAGCGAGGAGCCGAGGGGGATTTATCTAATAAAATATCCCCTAACCCCTCTTTTTTCAAAGAGGGCGACTGAATAGTTACGTTTCAAAAGCACTTCATTTTATTTGTACTTTTTGAGGAAAAATTGAATATGATTAAAATAGATGATTTTTTAAAGCCAGGAACCCCTATGGGAATCGCCATTGGCATTGGCTCAACAGTGCTTGCAACAGTCATCATTCCTGCACTGCCGGTGCTTGCCAAAGCCGCGCGACCCATGGCCAAGGCCGCTCTCAAATCGGGTTTGTTGCTTGCGGAAAGAGGGCGGGAATTGATAGCCGAAGTCAGTGAAGAACTTGAAGACGTTCTTGCCGAGACCAAAGCTGAATTGATGCGGGAAAATACGGATTCTGAAGCTGCCGATTTTACTGAGCAGGATGACTTATGAAAAGTATCAAGAAGTATCCAGGTGCCTACATTAAACATCAATTGCCCGGGCGAGTCAGGTTGAAATTTCCGAAAAAAAAAGGCGACTTTGATTATTTTGATCGGATTGCCGAGCAATTTTCGGACTGTCCGGGCATCAGTCAATTACAGTTTAATCCTTTAGCGGGCAGTCTGTTAATTTGCCATGGGGCAGAAACTCAATTCGTGACTATTGCCGAATTTGCCCAAACAAACGGCTTGTTTACCCTTATTGATCCCCCCAATGAAATGGTTGCCATTTCCCATTTACCTCTCGCCAGGCTTACTGCTGATGGCTTGGGTAATATTGACGACCTGCTGATGAGTTTCAGTCGAGGTCGACTCGATAGTCGCACCCTGTTGATTATGGCATTAATCGGGCTGGCAGTGCGGCAGGGAACCCGGGGCAATATTATGGGAGCCGCTTCCAGCCTGATTTGGTATGCCTTTAGATTATTGAAAGAAGAAAGTGAAAAAACTTTTGATCTGGATAAATATGACGATCATTTTTCCTGATTGTTTGTAATTATTCAGTCCCCCCTCTTTGACAAAGAGGAGTTAGGGGAGATTTTATTAGATAAATCCCCCTCGACCCCCTCGCTTTGCTCTCCCCCTTTTTCAAAGGGGGAGAGCAAAGCGAGGGGGCTTGAATACTTACGATGGTTTTACTTCCAATGGCTTTCATTTTGCGAGAACCCTAGCCCCTATGAAGTGTGTCGAAATACGGGGCTTTGAGGTCAAAAAGCCCCGGCTTCAGCAAGCTCCATACCGGCCTTTTAACTTTCAGCCAGCAACCCAGCTTTATCCGTCTTTTCCCACGGTAAATTTTCACTGCCAAAGTGTCCGTTAACAGGTAACTTTTGATAAAAAATACCATTAAATTTTTGTGTTAGTTCCCGTAATTCAAATGTCCTGATGATAGCGCCCAGGCGGAAATCGAAATGTCTGAGCAAGCGCTTTCTAATTTCAGAATCCTCAACTACGCCGGTTCCTTTGGTGGTCAAATAAACGCTGACCGGCCCGGGGTAGCTGATGCCATAACTTAGCTGAACTTCGCACTGCGCCGCCAGACCTGCGGCGACGATGTTTTTGGCGGCATAGCGAGCCGCATAAGCACCGATTCGATCAATACGCGAGGGTCCTTTGCCGCTTAAAGCCGAGCCGCAATGCCTTGCAAAACTGCCATAGGTATCACTGTCGGTTTTACGACCCGTCATGCCGGAGTGGGCAGAAGGTCCGCTCCGCAAATAAGGGCCGTTAGGGTTAATGGTGATGCGGGTTAAATTGTCCGGCTTGATAGCCGCATTTTTAAAAACCGCGTTGATGACAAAATGCCTTAGATCTTCTTCGATTTGTCCAAAGCCAGGTAGTGAATCGGGATCTTCGCAGCCAATCACCAGGGTAATACTGTTAATGCGATTCGGGGCATCATTGACGAACTCGACGCCTACCTGTGTGGTGCAATCGGGTGATAAGTAATTGATCTCGGCGTTTCGTCTGGTTTTGGAAAGTTGCCTGGCCAATTGATTAGCCAGGGTGATGGGCAGCGGCATTAATTGTGGGGTATGTCGACAGGCGAAGCCAAACACGGTGCTTTGATGGGAGGCGGTAATCTGGTCTATTTCTGCTCCATCAGCGCTGGAAAAAGCCATTTCCCTGGATGTTTTTGATTGTTCTATCTGACTGGTGACCACGGTACATTCAGTGGCGTTAAAGTCCTTGGCTTTGTAACCGACGCCCTTGATGATCTTACGCGCTACTTCAGAGGTATCAACAACCGCTTCGCTTGCAAACCGTGTGGCAAGAAATAAGACGTTCTTCGAAAGTGCGCACTCTGCGGTAATTCTGGAGGTTGGATCTTGCCGAAGGTAGGCGTCAACGATTGCGTCGCTGATGCTGTCGCACAGACGGTCTGGATGGCCTTCGGTAACGGATTGGGAGGTAAAAACAAAGTCGGTGATCATGTTTTGTTATCCTGATTAAAAGTGTTTTTGTTAAGTTCTTTGACCGCTTCATTGGCAAGAAAAGGCAAGCCGGAACCTGCCAAAATAGCAAAGATATCGAAAACGTTTAATGGACTGAGTCTGAGCAAAGTGCGTAACGAGGGTACCGTCACCGCCATTAATTGCAATAACCCTGAAATTCCGATGGCAGTATCAAGATAACGATTTGAAGGGCGGTTTTTCAAATTAAAAATAGAGGTATGTTCCGATCGGCTCCTGTAAGAATGCAGAAACTGGCCTAGGGTGATAGCCATAAACGCATTGGTGCCGGCATTTTGTCCCGGGCCATAACGCAGCAGGCTATAGCCATAAACGCCTAAAACGCCGATGCTTATAAAACCCGATTCACGTATCAGTTTGGCATAATCACTACGGCTGACAATGGGGGTGTTCGGATTTCGCGGTGGCCGCTTAAGTACATCAAACTCGGGTGGATCCATTGCCAAAGCCAACGCGGGAAAAATATCCGTTATCAAATTGATCCATAATAATTGCCGTGGATTAAGAATTGCGGCACCGCCCAAAGCCGCACTCACCAGCATGACTTCGATTTCGCTAAGATTGGTCGAGAGCAAAAAATGCAGGCTTTTACGAATATTGTCATAAATTGCCCGACCTTCGCGTATCGCCGTCACCATGGTTTTTAAATCGTCGTCTTCCAAAATAACGTCCGCAACTGAACGCGCTGCATCCGTCCCTTTTTCGCCCAGCGTAACGCCAATATTGGCCGCTTTAAGTGCGGGACTGTCATTAATGCCGTCACCGGTCATGGCAACCACTTTTCCGCTACGTTGCAAGGCTTCCACAATCAGTAGCTTGTGGGCCGGACTCACGCGGGAAAAAATAGTGGTGCGGCTCACCAAGCCGGCAAGCACCGAAGGCTGTAATTTATCCAGATGTCCGGAATCAATTATTTCCAGCGGTTTACCTTGAACACCATTCAAGCCCAACCTTTTTCCTACCGATAAGGCGGTCGAACTTTGATCGCCGGTAATCATCACGGTCTCAATACCGGCACTATGAAATTGGGTCATGAGTTCTGCCATGCCCGGACGGATGATATCTTCCATACCGACCAGCCCCAGCCAGATTAAGTCTTGCTGGTTATAGCCGTTGACATCAGCAGTAATGCAATAAGCGACGCCAAGCACGCGCAAGGCATCGGCCCCCAGTCTTTCGTTTGAGGTTAAAATGGCTTTACGCTGCTGTTCTGACAATTGTTGCAGGTCGCCGTTAATACTGCCTGCTTGGCAAAGTGCCAGAACATCCGGCGGACTGCCTTTAATGGCGGTAAAAAACTGCCCGTCTTCAAGGGCGTGAACAGTGACCATATAAGGTCTGTCTTCAGCGCGGTAATCTATCTTTAACGCAGGACGTTGCTGCCTTAAAGAGCCAACATCTTCACCGGCATTAATAGCGATCTGGAGCAGAGCATTTTCGGTTGGCGAACCCTGCAACAAGCCGGAGTCATTTTCAGCCGGTATTGATTCATTGCATAACACCAGAACTTCCATCATCCTCCGCAAGGTTTCATCGGTTTGATAAGCGTCGACTCGGGCGTCTTCCTGATAAAATCCACCCTCTTTTACTTGTAGATCGACCTGCAAAGTTTGCAGAGCCACAACACTCATTTGATTCAAGGTCAGTGTTCCGGTTTTATCAAGACAAATGACTTGTACCGAGCCCAGATTTTCTACGGCGGGCAACTGACGGATCAGCACTTTTCGGCTCTTCATGGTTTGAATGCCCAGTGCCAGCGTTGTTGTTGCCACTGTCGGCAAGCCTTCCGGAACCGCCGCAACTGCCAGAGAAATGGAGGATATCAACATTTCCAATAACGGTCGGCCGCGCAACAGGCCAACCATGAAAACAAGTACGCAGATACCCGAACTGAGCAAAGCCAACTGCATACCCATTTCATCTATTTGTAGTTGCATCGGTGTGGTGGGTGTTTTTGTTACGCCTACCAAATCCTGAATTTTGCCGATTTCGGTATTCCGGCCTGTTGCCACGGAGATTGCCCGACCATTTCCCCCGGTCACCGTGGTGCCCATGTAAACCATGTTGAGCCGGTCGCCCAAAGCGGTATCTTCTTCGCCCAGGAATTCATGATTTTTGGTAACGGGAAGGCTCTCCCCGGTTAAGGGTGATTCGTCTACGGTCAAGCGGTGGCTGTCCAATAATCGTGCGTCAGTCGCCACATAAGAGCCTGGCGTCAGCAGCAGAATGTCTCCAAAGGCGACTTCGTGCATGGCAATTTCCATTTTTTTGCCGCCCCGCATAACAGTCGTTGACTCAGGCGTTAATTGGCCAAGTGCATTAATGGTTTTTTCTGCCGATTTTTCGGTTACGAAACCAATCGCCGAATTGATCATAACCACCGTGACTATGACTATAGTATCGACAACGCCGCCTGTAGCCAGGGAAATAACCGCTGCGATGCCCAGCATCGCGACCGGGGCCGAAACAAATTGTTCAAAAAACATTTGTAAAGAGGAGCGTCTGATTTGCTCGGATAATTGATTGCTGCCGTATTTTGCCAGCCGTTGCGTTGCGTCTTCTTGGGTCAGACCTTGTTCGTCTCCCTGTAAAATGTTAATGACCCTAACGCCGGTAAGCGTATGCCATAACTGTAGCGGTTGGGTTTGAACTTGAGTTTCTGTGCCTCGAGTCAATCGCAAGGCATTTTTTGGTTTTTTTTGGCTTGTTTTTTTAGCCGGCCTATCGACAGTTTCGGTGTGCCTTATTATGGGAAAACCCAATTCAGCTTCAAGCAATTGGGCAATACTGACAGGCATTTCGCGGGTATGTGGAGGGGCGATATATTCGACCAGAAGATTACCGGTTAAGGTATTGGCTCGCACCAGTCTGATTTCATCAAGAACGGTTAATTTCGATTCCAGGTTTGCGCGAAGACGGTCATTACGATACAGGCCGGGTACATTAATGCGTGTTCGCCCCGGAACCTTGTCATTAACGATCAGCAAATAATCTTGCGGTTTTTTATCTTGTGTAGAAGAGTTCATTGTTGTCATCCAAAAATAAACATAATTATTTGGCCACGGATCAACACGGATTTTTACAGATTTATTTTGCTACTTTTAATATTATTTACCAAAAAACCCGTAAAGCCCCTTCTTTCAGGTGGGGGATATAAGGGTGCTTTTGATTCTTCCTGTGGTATACTTAAACCGTTGGGTACGCTGTTGCTGCGTATTTTCACCCCACCAAGCTTATCGCCGAGGTGGGGTGAAGTAAGACGGCTTTCAGAGCTGTCCCTTTCGGGCATGAAAGGCTGCACTTGGGAATCCCTCTCCTTTAGGTGAGTGGAGGATGTCAAAAGCACCTCTTTAACTGCTTTGACCGTTTTTATACATAAAATACGAATTGATTAAAATTAGCGATAATAATACCCAACTGATCCAACCTATCATTTTTAATACGCGTTGTTCAGGACGGACAAACAAACCAATAATGGCAATCCCGGTCATAATTAATGACGTCACAATCGAAATGCCATGCACTGGCGAAACTTTGGAAAAAATCGGGCCATAGGGATAAACAATATCTTCAATGGCAAGAATCGCGTTATTCATCAGATTACTGCCAAAAATACCACCAATAGCCATATTCAACGCATTAATTCTAATCGCTGTCACTGCTACAGTCATTTCCGGAACGGTAGTGATAAAACCGACCAGCAAGGTTCCTACAAAACTTTCCTGCCAATGCATAATCAGGGCTATTTGCGTGGCAACTATAGGCAACCAAATACCTGTAACTACCACGACTAAAGCTGCGGCTATGTATCTTAAGATAACGGCGTGCAGAGAAAGCTCTGGAAAAGCATCCGGCTCATGTTCGGTGTAGATTTTGATTTGACGACTTTCATAATTGAAAACCGTATAAATCGCGACCAGATACACCGCTAATATGATAGGACTAAAAACGCTGACACGACCTAAAGTCAACGCTTGCTTATTTAAGGCCAAGGTCATTCCAAAACCGTTAAAGCCAATCATGACAATGCCAAAGGCAGCGGAAAGAATATGGCCTTGACTGGATGAGGTAAATAGTGACCCTTTGCGATACAAAAGATCCAGAATCACAATAATGGCCAGATTAAAAATACAGGCGCCAAAAATAGCCCCAACGGCTACGTCAGGTGCATCAGCCAAGGTTACGGCGCTGATTCCGCTGGCTAATTCAGGCACAGAAGTGATGGTGCCAATCAACAAAAAGCCTACCCAATTGCCGCCCAAGCCGGTCTTATCCGATATGGCATCCCCATAAACAGTTAATTTCACCCCCGCAAAGCCAACTACCAACAGGCATGCGAAGAATTGTAACCAGACAAAAATGATGTCGTTAATAATGGCTCCTTTGGCAATTGCCCGGTTGGTTGGCGTTCTAAAGTTAATAGAAAATACGTACTCTCAAGGTTTGATGGCAAGCTTAAGGAACGCGCATGAAATAACTTGACCATTTAATCCCCTCACCCCAACCCTCTCCCTATGGGAGAGGGAGCGAGATGCCTAAGTTATTTCATGCGCATTCCTAGCTGTTAAAATTTTTCAGTTTGTTTTATGGACGATCCCAAACTAATGGGTACGATTTCAGTGGTATTAATCAGATAGATATTATCTATGCAATGCTGATTATTATTAGCCCTTAATATGCTGATGATGCTATCCACCATTTCATCCGGTGCAAAAATATCGATACGTTTTTTTTTCATAAACAGTTCAAACTCAGAATTCTCGTTAATTTCTTTAGTTCCCGGGCATCCCAAGCAATCGGAAGTTCTCATGCCTGGAAAATTGGGTAAATCAAGAAGAGCTTGGGTTAATTCAAGAAGAATCAGGGGTTCAATGTAAGCTCTAATTTCTTTCACAAAATAACCTCATTTGATCAGTTATCAATCTTCCTTGCCGGTTTAAGACCTCGCCTTTAGGCCGAAAGGAGCGCCACGCAACAAGCGAAGCGATGTTGCTTTATCGGGCGCGGATTGGGGATGCAGACACTTTCCCAATCTTTGGCTTCATCCCGGTGGGATGTTTCCTTATTGCTGGAACACTCTACCAGTCCTGAGAATACTCACATTCACCTTTCTGATTGGCAAGCAGATACTCATGATCAGGAAACCGGTGTCGAACGTCTTCCCCTGTCATCTGGAAGATGACGGATTCCGCCAGGTTCTGAGCATGATCGCCCACGCGTTCCAAGGCCTTCAGTATCAATACCACCCTGACGGAATGACTCACCTGGTAATCATTTTTAGGTTGCCGCCCATTCATTAACCGCTGCACACAGGCCTTGAACAGGTCATCCAGCGCTTTGTGATCAAGAGTAATCGCCTTGGCTTTCGCCCCATCACCCTCTGCCACGGACTGTAGCGCGTGCTGTAAAGCGGTGACGGCCAAATCGCCCACGGCATAAATGTCTTCGAGCGGATAGGTTGCCGGGTTGTTGTGATCAACGTCGGTATGCAGAAACAACACGAAATTGGCGATTTTTGCGGCTTCATCTCCGATTCGCTCAAGATCATTAATGATCTTGGAGGCAGCCATCACGAACCGGAGATCGTTTGCAACGAGGGAGAACCTCGCCAGGATTGTAAGAATCTTGCTATCAGCACCGACTTCGAGCTGATTCACCTCGCGCTCATGTTGGATCACCTGTTCCGCCAGATTCGTATCGCCCTTTTTCAAGGACTCCAAGGACTGGAATAACTGGCTAAAAACCAGTTCACCCATCTTGGAGATCAGTGCGTGAAGATATTTAAGCTCGTCATCGATATAATGCAGGATATGTCCTTCGTTCTGATCACTCATAACCAATTCCCCTCAATTTATTAAAGATATTAATTCACCACGAAGACACGAAGACACGAAGTTCACGAAGAAAAACCAAAGAAAAATCTTCGTGTTCTTCGTGTCTTCGTGGTGAAATGTCTTAAGATAATGTCTTAAGTTGATGTCTATGGATTCCACTAGCCATACCGCCCTTCCACATACGCCTCGGTGCGATTGTCTTTGGGATGCGTGAAGATCTCAGTCGTGGGGGCAAACTCAACCAGATCGCCCAGCAGCATGAAAGCCGTATCGTCTGAAATACGGGATGCCTGCTGCATGTTGTGGGTAACGATCACGATGGTGTAGTGCTTTGCCAATTCATGCATGAGATCCTCGATTTGCATCGTGGCGATTGGATCCAGAGCGGAACAAGGCTCGTCCATCAACAGAACCTCCGGTTCGACGGCCAAAAGACGTGAGATACAAAGCCGCTGCTGCTGCTCCGGCGAAATATCCAAGCCCGATATATGGAGCTTGTCTTTAAGATCATCCCATAACCGGGTGGCTCGGAGAGCCGACTCAACATTCTCTTCTATCGTATACTGGCTATGGATACCGTGGACTCTCAAACCGTAGGCCACATTCTCAAAAACCGTCAGCGGAAAAGGGTTTGGCCGTTGAAATACCATGCCGACACGTTTGCGAAGCTCGATCAGCTTGAAGGAAGGAGCCAAGATGCTCTCACCGTCCAGAAGTATCTGCCCTTGAACCTTGGTGCCGGCTATCAGGTCGTTCATGCGGTTGAAACAGCGCAGTAAGGTGCTTTTGCCGCAACCGGAAGGGCCGATGATGGCCGTGATACACATGGAACGGATAGAAATGCTGACATCCTTGAGCGCATGGAATTTCCCGTACCTGAGATTGAGCTGCGATGCTTCGAGCTTGAAAGTCATCTTTAACCTGCCTTATCCGAAACGTCCGGTAATATAGTCACTGGTTTGGGTCTCGGACGGATTGGTAAAAAGCTTCTGCGTCGAATCCATCTCGATCAATTTGCCCATCAGAAAAAAAGCCGTGTAATCCGAAGCGCGGGCAGCCTGCATGGTATTGTTGGTCACCAGAACGATAGCGTACCTGGATTTCAGCTTGTCCAGAGCGTCCTCGATCTTGGCCGTGGAAATAGGGTCCAGGCCGGAGCAAGGTTCATCCAGCAGGAGCACTTCCGGCTCTAAAGTCAATGCCCTCGCAAGGCATAATCGTTGCTGTTGTCCGCCGGATAAATTGTAGGCCGGTTCCTTGAGTCGATCCTTGACCTCGTCCCACAAAAAGGCATTCTGAAGAGCAGTCTCGACAATAGCATCCAGTTGCTTTTGATTGTGCATGCCAGCCAAACGCGGACCATAGGCCAAGTTGTCGTAAATCGACCAGGGCAGGGGAATCGGTACGGAGTGGACTATTCCCACGCGGCGGCGAAGCGTCGACACATCCATATCGCCATGGTTGATATCCTGGCCATCCAGGAGAATAGTACCACGGGCGACAAAGCCGAATTCAAGGTCATTGAGACGATTGAGGCTCCTCAGAAAAGTGCTCTTGCCACTGCCGGACGGCCCAATGATGGCCAGTCGTTGGCAGGGATTAATATCCAGGTTTATGTCCCGTAGCACCTCCTTGCCAGCGAAAGATACCGTGAAGGAACGCACCGAGATTTTGGGTGAATCCGGCTTTAAGGCTGCGCCGGCCATAGGAAATTGCCGCAGATTAGGGGCGTCAGATAACATTTAGGCTATTCTCGTCGTGAATTGATGCATCAGCCAGTAGGCTACCACGTTGATCACCAGGATGGCCAAGATCAGTACCGATGCGGTGGCATACGCGTTGGGCATGGAGATGCCTTCTCGCGACAGCGTGTAAAAGTGCAACGCCAGGGTCCGGGAAGAATCGAAAAGCGATTTCGGGATTCCCAAAGCCGATCCCGCCGTCAGCATGACGGCGGCTGTCTCGCTGATGGAGCGCCCGATTGACAAGACCAAGCCCGTGCCGATGCCGGGTAAGGCCGTGCGCAACACCACTTGGGTGACCATCTGCCAGCGCGTACTGCCCAAGCCGTAACTGACGTACCGGTAGGTTTGTGGTACGGCACGGATTGCTTCCTCGCTGGTTCGGATGATGGTGGGCAACACCATGATCGCCAGCGTTAATGCCCCGGAGATCAAGGACAACCCCATGCCCAACGTAATCACGAAAAATACGAACCCGAACAGCCCATAGATAATCGAGGGAATGCCGGCCAAGCAATCGGCTCCGAAGCGGATCACGGCGGTCAACTTGCTTTCGCGGGTATATTCCGTCAGATAGATGGCGGTGCCCACGCCGATAGGGGCAGCAATCAGAACCGCCAGACCGGTCACCAGCAGTGTGCCAATGATCATGGGAAATATGCCACCTTCACGCCCCATTGAGCGCGGCGACTGGCTTAGAAACTCCCAACTGATATGCGGCAACCCGCGCACCAAGATGAAGAGGATAACGAACAACAGTGCGCTGATGGTAACCAGTGCCAGTGTCCACATCAGTGTCACGGCCAAATACTGCGCACGGGTTGGTGAAAGGATCATTTCTTGTCGCTCCTTCTGTTGCGGGAGATAGTGAGTGCAATGGTATTGAGGAACATGACGATCACGAACAGAATCACACCGGTCGCAAACAGGGCTTTGCGATGATCACCGGTCGCATAGCTCATCTCCAGGGCGATGTTGCTGGTGAGCGTACGGACGGGATCCAAAATGGAATGGGGCAACTCCAAGGTGTTGCCGGCGACCATGATAACGGCCATGGTTTCGCCCACAGCCCGCCCCATTCCTAAAATGATGGCCGCCACGATGCCGGAACGGGCCGCCTTCAGCAGAACCCGATGCGTCGTCTGCCACTCGGTGGCACCGATCGCGATGGAGCCCTCCCGATAGCGGGGAGGTACGGCCTGAAGAGCATCCACCGAAATGGAGGTTACCGTGGGCAGAATCATGACACCCAGCACAACCGACGAAGCCAGCACCGAAAGCCCGGGGCCGCCGAGATAATCGCGGATGAGCGGAACCAGGAACATCACCCCAATAAAGCCGTAGACCACCGAGGGAATGCCTGCCAGCAGTTCGATGCACGGCTTGAGAAAGATCACCGCCCTTGGCGGACAGAATTGAATCAGCACAATGGCACAACTGAGACCTAGAGTACCACCGATGACCATAGCCCCGGCCGTTACCGCAAGAGAGCCGACGATCATGGGGAAGATACCGAATTCACCCTCCAGCGGATACCAATCACTGGATAAAAGAAACCTGTCCAGTCCCATTCTGACTATTATGGGCAAGCCTTCCTTGAAAATGAAAAGAGTGATGATTGCCAGACTGGCAATGGCCGAAAGTGCGATAGCGAGAAGAACTAGGGCTATCGTCCGCTCGCGGTGTCTGTAAAAAAAACCTCTCAAGGCTTGGTAATTAAGCATAAAAACGGTAGACGCCCCTACTTGCTGTTCAATCATGGCTTAACCTGCTGTTTGGCACGAACCAACCCTTCCATTTCCAGCATAGTCTGGCCCGGTTCGGAAAGGACAAAATCAATAAACTCTTGAGCCTTGGGAATAGGCTTGCCTTTCGTCACGAAGAGAAACGGCCGAACCAAGGGATATTCTCCGCTGGAAACCGTCGCATGAGTTGGCACAATGCCGTTTACACCCAGAATCTTTTCCAGACCCAGAATCTTGGCCTCGCCCATGACTAAACCCTGTGACATGTAGCCGATGGCGGCCGGATCATTGCGGACAAGTTCCCGAACAGCTCCATTGGACTCCTGTGTCAGCGCCTTGCGCGAAATCCGTACTTTATGCATCACCAGATTCATGAAGGCCTCCCGGGTTCCAGAACCCTCTTCACGGGTGATCATGCGAATGGGTAGATCTCTGCCGCCGACCTGACTCCAGCCAGTAATGGTCTTACCTACGAAGATGTCTTGAATTTGTTGTAACGATAATTCCTGAATCGGATTGGAGTGATGCACGATGATTGCGAGTCCGTCCAAGGCAATCGTGACCGAATCAAGCGCCTCATCTTTTTTTAAGTAGCGGGAGCACATACCGATATCGGCAATATCACTCCTAACGGCCTCGATACCAGCTGTTGAGCCTCCGCCCTGAACTTCCACATTAGCGTCAGGATGCCGCTTATTGAATTCCTGGGACAGCATCTCGGCAAACGGTTGCATGGAGGTAGACCCAATAACGTTAATGGGGCGCTCGGTGTCTTTGCTACAGGAAAGGCATAGTGTAGCCATCGCTACGGTGACCATAACAATCATGACTACCCGCATTCGTGTTGTTCGCTTGTCATTTAAGTCGCTAATGTTACTCATAATTGCTAAAAACTCCTAAAAACACTACATATAGACTTTCAGAAATTAAATTTCCAATTCGCGTTGCTGTAAGCTCATACAGATACCATCCCTCGAAGGGATGGTATCTGTCTACATAGAAATTATTTATTTGAAAATGTATAGTAGTGTTTTTAAACCTTACGGCTACTAACTTAAGACGGGACACTGAGCAGCAAAATGATTAGCCAAGTGCCAAAAGTCCGTCATTCCGGCAGGGATGTCGGAATCCAGTCACACGGATGTGAATGTGAAGCTGTAGCTTGACATAGATCCTAAATCACGCCGCAACGTTATCCGAAAGTTACCCTCCATGGCACTGGATACCTGCATCCTTGCCGGTATGACGGCGTTAACTAAAATTTCTTGGCCAACCTTACAAACAACTAGAAAAACGAGCTAACGGCGAGACTATAGCACTTAGAGAAAAATATACAATACGTATAAATACCTATATGCACTAACTAAAAAAATCAGCTATACACTTTACAGATAAATAACTTCGGCTACCCACTTACATGTGGGACATTTTTTTGTAGGGGCAGGCTTTACGCCTGCCCTTTAATGCCACGATGTTAGCAGGGCAACCGCAAGGGATTGCCCCTACAACACACGATATCGTTACATAAAAGAGATACCCACTAAGGCTTGACTTTAAACTGTCCCGCCTTACGTGAGTAGCCAAAAAATCTACTGACGTATTAACTGGAAAAACCAACGCGGATAGTGGTATATTTTGGATGCTTTTTTACACCCCCTTGCACCTTTAAATTGCTATTTAGCACCCTCGTAACCAATGATTTGTGGAGGTAAACCATGAGTAATCCATCAACTATCGAGTACCTATCGACCCACGATTTTTTCTCCGAGTTCAATGGTGACGATTTGAAATTCCTATGCGAATATTCGAGCACGTACGAGATCAAAATGGGTCATATCCTGTTTCGACAGGGCGAAACAGCGGACAAGTTCTATCTAATCCGCAATGGGCGAATTTCCTTGCAAATGCCGGCGATTATGGGGCCGACCCTGGAGATCCAGACGCTGGATAAGGATCAGGTTCTGGGGTGGTCTTGGTTGATATCGCCCTATAAATGGAATTTTCAAGCCAAGGCCGAAGAGGACTCGGAATTGCTCCAGTTTGACGGGGTCGCGATACTGGCACGATGCGAACAGGAACCGAAATTCGGCTACGAGTTGTTAAAGAAATTTGCAGTATTGATGTCGGAGGGCCTCAATGCTGCACGCCAAAAAATGATGGATGAATGGAATCCAGCCGGGTTTGCTTAGTAGTAGTCGAGAGCATGTAAAACCCGATAACCTATTTTTACTGCTATAGTTTCAAGCAAATGAATAGATAATATTGCGTTTTTTCAGTGGTATAGTGAAAATTTTTGTGGCAGAAAACTGAAAATACATGACCTCTACAACAGAGCAAGTCTTTATGTTCAGAAGAAAAGAAGCTACTTATTTCTGTCAAACACTATTTTGACAGAAACAGGATGGAATTTGGGTCGAGTGACAGCGCCGCTAAAATGGCCGGTGATAATTTAAACGTTTGTTTATCAACGGTAAATTGAGTTATGGCAAGCTATCTAAAGACACCGATAGCATTAATGCTCCACCACAAGCATGTGGACGACCTTTGTACTCTATTGACGCGTCTCATCAAGAAATTGTTCGAGCGTATATTCGCAAAGCGAACATGTAGGGCGTCATATTACCTTTGAATTCATTTAACGCTTGTGCCAGCAAAGGTGATAAAAAAATATGGTATTGACAGAAATACTGACTGAAATAACGGGCTTGGCTTACAACGCAAATTTATACGATAATAACCTAATAATCGTTCAGGATTAAATAATGCCCACCAACAAATTTGTTATTAGCAATCCCACGTCATCAATTACCAAGCTCCCTGAGATGGGTATAAAAAAAGATGATTTTATTGATGATTTTAAACAATATTATGTCCATTTGCTGGGTAGGGATGAACACTGCCGATCGCCTTTATATGCCGGAGAAGCCTTGTCGTTAGCCGTGCGTGACCGTTTAATGGAACGCTGGAAGGCCACCCATCAAGCCTATAAAGTCAACGATTGCAGGCGGGGTTATTATCTGTCGATGGAATTTCTGATGGGGCGCACGTTAAGCAATGCCATGTTGAATATGGGCGTAACCGATACGGTGACTCAGGCAATGTATGATCTCGGCATTGACATTGAAGAGTTGATCGATAGTGAGCAAGATGCCGGTTTGGGTAATGGCGGTTTGGGTCGCCTCGCAGCCTGCTTTATAGACAGTTGTGCCACCTTGCAACTGCCGGTGATAGGTTACGGTTTACGTTACGAATACGGCATGTTTACCCAGACCATTATTAATGGTGAACAGGTTGAAAAGCCCGATCATTGGCTACGTCACGGTAATGTGTGGGAAGTTGAGCGGCTGGAATATTCTTACAGCATTAAATTTGGCGGTCACACTGAAGTTCAAACCGATGAAAACGGCGTGCACCGGTATTGCTGGATAGGAACCCATGACGTGTTGGCCGTGCCGTTTGATACCCCGATACCAGGCTATCAAAATGGCACGGTTAATACCTTGCGGCTTTGGAAGGCGGTGGCTACCGAAGAGTTTAATTTGGATGAGTTTAATGCGGGCGATTATGCCGAAGCGGTTGAAGCAAAAATTTCAGCCGAAAATATCACCATGGTGCTGTATCCCAATGATGCCAATGAAAATGGTAAGGCGCTAAGGTTACAGCAGCAATATTTTCTGGCTTCCGCCAGTTTACAGGATGTCCTTACCCACTGGGCAAGCAGGTACGGCAATGATTTTAATCATTTTGCTGAAAAAAGTTGTTTTCAGTTAAATGACACCCATCCGAGCATTGCCATTGCCGAGCTGATGCGTTTGCTGATGGATATTCACGGCTTGAGCTGGGATAAAGCATGGGCTATTACGAAGGCTACCATGGCTTACACCAACCATACCTTGTTGCCGGAAGCACTGGAAAGATGGCCGGTGGTATTGATGCAGCGGTTATTGCCCCGATTGATGGAGATTATCCTGGAAATTAATGCCCATTTTATCGCTGAAGTGTCTATGCACTGGCCCGGTGACAATGAGCGTTTACGCAGAATGTCCATCATAAAAGAAGGCGATGAGCAGGAGGTAAGAATGGCGCATCTTGCCATCGTGGGCAGTTTTTCTGTGAACGGCGTTGCCCGCTTGCATTCGCAGTTGTTGCAGCAGGGTCTATTCAGTGATTTTTATGCCTTGTGGCCCCATAAGTTTAATAATAAAACCAATGGGGTAACGCCACGGCGCTGGTTATCCGCCTGTAATCCGGCGTTGGCAAGCCTGATAACCGAGGCGATAGGCGATGGGTGGGTTACGGATTTGTCGCAATTAAAAAAGCTGGAGCCTTATGCCGAGGATGCGCAATTTCGGCAGCGCTGGCATGTCATTAAACAGGCAGCAAAACAGCGTTTGATTGATTATAAGCAACGTAAAAACGACACTGATATAAATTTTAATGTGGATGCCATATTAGATGTACAGGTTAAGCGTATTCATGAATACAAGCGTCAACTGCTCAATGTATTGCATGTGATTCATCTTTATAACGGCATTAAAAAAGGTGACATTGATAGTCGGGTGCCACGATTTGTATTAATTGGCGGCAAAGCGGCTCCCGGTTATCGCATGGCTAAAAAAATCATCAAATTAATCAATAACGTTGCCCAAGTCATTAATTCAGACCCTGATACAGATAAGAAATTAGCGATGCTCTTTTTGAAGGATTATCGGGTTTCAGCCATGGAAAGGCTATGTCCGGGCGTTGATTTATCCGAGCAAATATCCACCGCCGGCAAAGAGGCCTCGGGTACCGGCAACATGAAGCTCATGATGAACGGAGCCATTACTATCGGCACGCTGGACGGTGCCAATATTGAAATTCGTGAGGAAGTGGGTGATGAAAACTTTTTTTTGTTTGGCTTAACCGAAGAACAAATTGAGACCCGGCGAGGTCATTATGATCCTGTTGCCATGATCGACCAGGATGAAGACTTGCAGCAGGTTATGCATCTTTTGGAATCCGGTTATTTTAATCAATTTGAGCCGGGTATTTTTGATGATCTGATCAATTCCATAAAAAGTCCGCACGACCCCTGGATGACGATTGCTGATTTTCGCAGTTATATCGATGCCCAAAAACGCGTTGAAGATGCTTATCGGGATAAAGATCATTGGACCCGAATGAGTATTTTAAATTGTGCCAACAGTGGTAAATTCTCTACCGATAGAACGATTGGGGAATACAATCGCGACATCTGGAAGCTAACGCCACAAACAGTAAGCCCTAAATGACGCTACGTTTTTTACAGCGTATTTTTTTGTAGGGAGGATTGGAGCAGTTCCTGTGAACAAGGGTGAGTCCAACCTGGAAATCACCCATTATCAATCTTCCTTGCCGATTTAAGACCTTTATTCCGGTCAACAGACGTTCTTATAGAAATAATCACCTTGGAGAAAAACAATGAAAACAACAATTTTTACCTGTGTGTCAGTGCTTGGTCTTGCCATTTCCGCTTCCAGCTATGCGGCGGATCAGTCTATTGACAGTTGTATCACGGCCATACAAAAACAAAAAACAGGCGAATTTATCAAGCTGGAAAAGCTGAGTGTCGCCGGAAAGCCTTTTTATGAAGTTGAAATCAAGGATTCCAAAGGTGTTGAATGGGAATTTATGTGTGACGCCAAAACAGGCAAAATTACCGAAACTGAAAGTGAAGTCAGCAGTGTTGATGACGAAGCTTTTAAGAAAAACGTAAAAGTGACAGAAAATGAGGCCAAGGAGATTGCGTTAAAAGCTCACCCAGGCACAGTCCAAGAAGTTGAATTTGAAATTGAAGAAAATGGCGACGCCAGCTACGAAATCGATATCGTCAATGATAAGGGCGTGGAAACCAAAGTGGAAGTGAATGCGGCTAACGGTAAGATTATTGAAGAATCAACAGAAAAATGGGAAATTGGCGAAGAGGCCAGTGCAAAGAGATAAAAAAGAAAATACCCGCTCCAGTCAAGCACTGGAGCGGGAGTTCCCTGTCTAACCGCTAATCCCGGATCAAAAATAGTTGTTTTTAATGTATTTCGAACGACAAAAAAAGGTAAACATTCACCTCCCCCTTTGAAAAAGGGGGATTGAGGGGGATTTATCTAATAAAATTTCCCCTAACCCTTCTTTGTTAAAGAGGGGGAACTGAATAATTACAAAAAAAGAATTTTTCCTATAGCAGATAATTCTGTATTAATGAATAATGGTTCATTTTTGCATGTCATTAAGTCGATAGTGCAAATGTCGAGTTTCCAAACACATGAGCCTGCGTTACCAAATCAACCTGCGAATTCTGATATCTTCCCTGTGTATTCTGTTGCTGGGCGGATCGATAGCCGTTTGGCAAGCACGCGACGCAGTAGAGAAGGAAGTTGATTCCTCCATTAATCTGGCCGTTCAGCTGATAACCTTTGGCTTTTCACAAGCTTCACAAGCGCCTTTTAATGAAACCGATTGGTTTCCAAAGTTTAATTCACTGAACCAAACCCGGCATTTAAGCATTCAACTGAAAGCGCCATCCGGAGAAATAATCAGTGTCGCCCATAAAAATCAGCAAACCAATTATCAGGAAAAGCCGCCACACTGGTTTGTCGCTCTGGTCGAAGGTCAGCATCCTAAAGCTGAGCACCTGATCACCACCTTTGGCGGCAAACAGCTGACGTTGATTATTCAAGCCAACCCGTTAGATGAAATAACGGAAGTTTGGCAAGAAAGCATTGCCTTTTTTAGTTCACTGCTATTGCTGACGCTGTTCACTTTTTTGGCGGTCAATCTGGCATTTAACAAAGCACTTAAATCCATTGCCATCATTGTAAATGGTCTAAAGATCATTGAAACGGGACAATACCGGCGGAAACTGCCTGATTTTTCCATTCAGGAATATGACAGCATCGCTAAAGCCATTAATCATCTGGCGGGTGAGCTTAATATCACTCAGCAGGAAAATCGCGCTTTAACCCAACACTCGTTGGAAATACAGGAAGACGAGCGGCAGCGGCTTTCCCAAGAATTGCATGATGAACTGGGGCAATCATTGACGGCTATTAAAGTGATGGCGGCGACGGCGGCGCATAAAAAAGCGGACATCAAACAAGCCACCGATACCATTATGAGTGTCTGCGACCACTTGATGACGGTAGTTCGCTCTATGATGCATCAGTTACATCCACTGGTTTTAACCGAACTGGGCTTAAAAGCAAGCATGGAAGATTTATTGAGCCATTGGGCGATTAGAAACCCGTCGTTAAAACTCACTCTGGATTGTCCTGATGATGTTGATGCGCTGGAGCAAAAAATAAGCATTCAGGTCTTTAGAATCGTGCAGGAATGCTTAACCAATATCGTCCGTCATGCCAGGGCAAACCAGGCAATCATCAGTCTGGAAATAATGCGCTTATCATCTATGGAAAAAACCCTTCGCTTATGCATAACGGATAATGGACAAGGCTGTGATGG
Organism: Methylococcaceae bacterium; assembly: GCA_037130115.1. GTDB lineage: Bacteria > Pseudomonadota > Gammaproteobacteria > Methylococcales > Methylomonadaceae > Methylobacter_C. Next base: position 50,903 of record JBAXTQ010000001.1, on the reverse strand, counting down.
TGAAAAGCTCAAGTCAGGATTTGGCTTATTGGGTATGCGGGAAAGGATCAACAGCTTGGGCGGTCAATTGGCTGTTCAAACCGAACCGAAACAAGGCATGAGTATTATTGCAAGTATCCCGCTAACATGAAAAAGCGGATAAAAGTCATGTTAGTGGATGACCATGCCGTGGTGCGTGCAGGTTTTCGCATGTTATTGTCCATCGATGACACGATAGAGGTGATAGCCGAAGCTGATCGGGGCGAGGCGGCCTGTCAGCTGTATTTGGAAAAGCAACCGGACGTGATGGTGCTGGATTTATCCATGCCGGGTATTGGTGGCTTGGAAACCATAAGGCGTATTTGTAATCGCGAACCTCAAGCGAAAATACTGGTTTTTAGTGTGCATGACGAAAGGGTTTATGTAGATCGTGCGATGAATGCAGGGGCAAAAGGGTATATCAGCAAACACGCCCATCCTGACATTCTGATTGCAGCGATACAGGCCATAGCCGAGGGCGAGGTTTATGTTGAACCGAGCTTGATCAGGGATAATGATGCATTTTCAAGTAAGTGCCTGGAAACTAGGGAGACTGATTATAAAACCCTTATTGACTCACTTACTGCCAGAGAATTCGACGTATTCTTGTTGCTGGCAAAAGGCTTTACAGCCCATAGAATCGCCGACGAGCTTTGTTTGGGGTATAAAACGGTTGCCAATTACGGCACCCAAATCAGAAGTAAATTCAAGGTGTCCTCAGTGGCTGAATTGGCACATATTGCGTTAATATCGGGTGTCATGAAAAACTAGTCGGCCATCCGAGAATAGGAGTCGTAGCGAGGTTTTTTAATAAGAGGCGTGTGAATGCCTACGTTTGAGTTGTTGCAACTTTATCAATCTTCCTTGCTGGTTTAAGACCTCGGCCTTTAGGCCGAAAGGAGCGCCCCGCAATAATACGCGCAAGCGATTATTGTTTTATAGGGCGCGGATGCAGACCCCTTCCTAATCTTTGGCTTCATCCCAGAGGGATGTTTCCTTATTGCTAATGGCGGTTAAGCGAATTTAACGGGGCGCTACAGACTGGTAAAATCAAGGCTTACGGAACACAGATGGCGCTAATGCGCTATACTCTTAATTGATCATTAATGTCCACTTCTAAAATTTCCGGCTCCCAATACCGGTCTATCGGCGCGGGTGGGCAACCCAAAGATTTCGGAATTTAGCCGGATTAACGCGATATTAGATAACATCAAAACAAGTTTGGGCATATCATGCGTTGGACTTCGCTAAATACGGTATTCGTTACCCTAAACTTATCCCCCTATGGCTTGTAATGCGAAAAATATCGCCAATCCCAACGACCCAAAACCAAGACTTGCGGCTGCCAGTCGCTTGCCGTGCAGCCCCGTCCATAAAAGGGTGCCTGTCAAACTCAGTAGTATCAAGCCGCCGGCTAAAGTATCGACTAACAGCACCCAGCCCACACCCATGCCGGTACCTTTATGTAGGTTAGTCAGTACCGATAATATGTTGCCTTCACCTTGTTTGACGCTGACAAAGGCATTACCTTCCCAGTATTCGGCCTGCATCATTCGTTTAGGATTCCGTACCGTTATTTTCCAGAGCGACGGCTGTTGAAACTGAACATCGTTCCAGGTTACCATTTTTTTGGCTTCTTGCTGGACTTTGGCGTGACTGGTGTTTAGTCCCAAGGATTGCCCTAGCCAAGCCGCCATAGCTTTAGGATCGCCAGGGCGTGGTTCCGGTAGCGCCAGTTGGATTTCTTGTTGTTCCATTTTACCGATCGGGATTTTCATAACGTCACGGTGATTGAGTAAAATGCCGGAAAATCCGAACAATAAGCCCAGCGCCGCACCCCACAAGCCTATCCAGGCATGGGTTCGGCGTAGCCATTTCAGGAAGGCACCGCGCGACAAGCGTTTGGGGAGGAACAAATAGCCGCCTGATGGTTTATGGGGGGGTGGCACGATAGTGTTTGGGACATTCATGGTTTATTTTTTAAGTTTTAACAGGTTGATATTGATTATAACGTTCTTAGAATCAGTCGAATGCCAAGGCATCTGAAAAAACGTCTTTCCCGCTAAGGCAGGAAAACTGTTTGTTGATTTAAGCGGACTCCAGCTTTTGCGGGAGCAACAATTAATTTAAATCAGTGGATATTGAATGAGTGATTCCCTAAAAAGCATGGTCGGGCGTGCGGGTTTATCAGCTTACCGCTTACCCCGTCATACCTTGAGAAAATAGCATAATTTATTTTTTCTTGTCTTATCCATCCGGATTGCTGTTCATGCTGTCTGTACTGATCAGGGAAGGCGCTGCTTCAAAATTTCAGGGTGATTCCCCCATTAACAGCAATTGGTGATCCCGGCGTAATGTTGTTGTTACTGTTGGCTGAAGCGTAATACTGTTTGTCAAACAGGTTTTCGATATTCACTTGCAGTTGAATATTTTTGGTAGCTTTGTAGTAAACAGCTGCATCGAAACGCAGGAAGCCAGGTAGGGTGACCAGATTATCAGTGGCCGCATACATTTTACTGCGGTATATCGAGCCCAGACCGACGCCCCATTGTTGGGTAATATCATAACGATTCCACAGCGAAAAAGAGTGTTCCGGTACTTGCGCCAAAGTTGCACCCGCCAAGGCGGAGCTTGAAATACTTTTGGTGATCTCGCCATTTTGGTAGGCATAGCCGCCAAAGACTTTCCATGCATCGGTAATGTTACCATTCAGACCCAGTTCTATACCGCGTGTACGTTGGCCATCGACCAAAAACGATAGCGCTGAATTATTGGGGTCAGTAGCAAGGGCATTGAGGCGATCCAGTTGATAAAGGGCCAGAGTCGCCGACATATCGGGGACAATATCCCATTTGGCACCCACTTCGTAATTTCTGAATTCTTCCGGCTCTAGTGCTTGATTACTCAGTGTAAGCGATGATAGTTGTTCGCCGGCTCTCGGTACATAGGCGATGCTGTAATTGGTATACAAGGAGAAGTTGTCAAAAGGCTTGTAGAGCAAACCACCGCGTGGCGACACCAAATTGTTGGCAGTGGTAATATTTTGACCATTGTTTTTATTCTGGAAATCGACATCAAAGCGATCATAGCGTACCCCCACGATAGCCTGCCAATGCTGCGTTAATTCAATCTGATCCTGCACATAACCTGCAGCGGTAGTTGCAACGCCGTTATTATTCGCGTCCGTGGTTCCATGCTTGAAAGCGACAGCGCCGTTATATCTTGGATTGATCAAGGGAACAAGGGTCGACGTCTTATCAGCATTAGGACCAAATAAACCAGAGTTCCTGAAGTTATCGGTTTCCTGGCGACCAAATTCGGCTCCGGTCAGAAACTTATGCTTGAAAGACCCAGTGTAAAGCGAAAAGGTCAAATCGGTTTGGTTAAAGAAATTTTCACGTTGAGTGGCATTATTGTAGGCTTGGATCGCTACTTGGTCGCCTACGGTGTTGACCGCGCCAGCAAATATATTTTGATAGAACTTGTCATAACCGGCATAACGACTGTTATTACGAACCGAGACGCCGCCACCAAAGTCATGATCAATTATTGCACTGAAAGAATCAACCGTTGCACCGGTTGGACTTCGATCCGGATCCCCAAAAAATGTAGAGGCATCGGTGTTGACCGGCCGACCATTGAACGAGGAAATGCCTCGATCCGCCGTTCTGTTATCCTCGTAATGCTCATAACCCAGCGTTACTTTAGTATTATCGTTGGGCCGCCAGGACGCCGTGGGATTGATGCCCCAACGTCCGGAATCGAAGCCGTCGCGGTAGCTGCGGGAACTCTCCCACATACTGGTCAGGCGCACGGCAAAGTTGTCGTTAATGGCTTGGTCGACGTCCCCTGTTAACCGGTATTTATCGAAGGAACCAAACTGTATATTCATTTCGCGGCCAGTATTCCAGTTGGCCTGTTTGCTAGCGCGGTTAATCAAGCCGCCTGAACCGCCGCGACCGAAAATCATCGCGTTGGGGCCCTTCAGTACGTCAACCCTTTCGATGTTGTAAAGATCACGAAAATACTGCACGTCATCGCGTATGCCATCAACATACATATCTGAATTTGAACTATTACCACGAAAAATCGGATTATCCCGATTGCCTTCACCCTGAGCGATGCCAACCCCCGGTACATAGCGAACGGTATCGGCTATGCTCTGCATGTTTTGATCCTTGATTAATTCTTGCGGGATAACGGTGATTGACTGCGGAAGGTCGATCAGGGCGGTGTCGGTTTTAATGGCCGTAGCGTTGGTTTTGGCTTGATAGCCTTTAATTATATTGGGTTTTTTATTGCGTACAGCCTTAACTTTAACGTCTTTTAGGATGATTTCCTGCTCTTCATTTAAAGCGGGTTTGTCAATTGGTTCAGCCGCCACTGCCATGCCGCTTAATACTGCTCCCAAAGGTAACAAAGCCCCCAGTAACCAGCTGTTTTTTAGTGTTGCATTTTTTTGATACATACGTTTCCCGCTTTTGTCGCTTAAAAAGTAAATGGCTGCCTGGCGGAAAACGCGGGGTGGCTGATATTTGTGTTATTGCTTATTAGTATCTGGCTCGGAAACAAAACCGATGTGGGTAATACCTGCCTTGGTTGCATCAGCCAGGGTTTCGGCAACTAGCCGATAGGGAGCCGCTTGGTCGGCTCTGATATGCAATTCCGGTTGCGGCAGTTGTACGGCGATTTCCAGTAAATGTTGTTGTAATTCTGCACGGTTTACCGGTATTTCATTCCAGAATAACTGCTCGTCAAGATTGATGGACAAGGTAATATGTTCAGGTTGTTCGGACTGCGCCTGACTGCCGGCTTTGGGCAAGTCGATTTTCACCGTATGCGTCATCATCGGTGCTGTGATCATAAAAATGATCAGCAGCACCAGCATCACATCAATCAGTGGCACCATATTGATTTCGGCGACAGGGTGGGTGTTTTTACTTTGATCGAAACCACCGAATGCCATTACTCTGCTCCTGAATTAAGCGGTACCGATGCACCTGTGGTCAGAAAAGCAAATAAGTCATGGGCAAAAGCATCCAGCTTTGCCAGCACCAGTCGATTGGATCGGGAGCAATCGTTGTAAGCCAGCACCGCAGGGATAGCGACGGCTAGCCCTAAGCCTGTCATGATCAAAGCTTCGCCGACCGGCCCGGCAATTTGGTCGAGTGTGCCCAGACCGCTTTGGCCAATACCGATCAGAGCGTGATAAACTCCCCATACCGTGCCGAACAAACCGACAAAGGGTGCGGTGCTGGCAATGGATGCCAGCGCGGTCAAGCCCCATTCCAGATGTGCGGTTTCCTCATCAATAATACGGCGCATTGCCCGCGTTAAAAACTCGGTGGAGGAGCCGGCCTCATGTAGTCGATGGGCACCATGTGCTGCATGGTGCCGGGCAGCAGCGATGGCATGGCTGGTCAAATGCCCAAACGGTTCGCTGCCAGGGTGTTGCTTCAGTGATTTCGCTACTTCATCCAGCGAAGCGGCATCCCAAAAAGTGTTTAAAAACTGCTCGCTGCGACGGCGTGCCCGCCTGACTTGCCAAGCTTTGATAACAATAAAATACCAACTGGCCATCGACATAAAGATCAGCGTGCCAAACAGGAACAGCCCTACGGTATCGTTTTGTGTTAAAAAATGTTTGAAATCCATGTGTTTATCCTTCAAGTGAAAATGCAACGGGTACTACAATCCAAGCCGATATTCTCTGTTCACCACGTTGAGCCGGAACAAAGCGCCATTTTTTAACGGTATCCAGTGCCGCTTGATCCAGCCGGTTGAAACCGCTACTTTTTCGCATTACTACTTGTGCAACTGTGCCATCGCTATTGATCATGGCACGTAGCAGTACCCGGCCTTGTTCACCAAGTTCGCGTGAAGCAGGGGGGTAATCCGGTGCCGGGTTATTCAGATAGTCCGCATTAAGATTTGGCAGAGTGACAGGCGCGTTGTCGGCAGTACTATCTGGTGTAGTAGCTATTGCCAAGGGCATCGGGTTGACTGTCGCAATTGTCGGTGGTTCTGCAAGAGTGTTCTGCGACGGTGTCATAGTCGATTCCGCTTCCGGACTGGATGCCGCGATAACCGGTTTCGAAGCCGCTGCCTTTTTGGATTTTAGTTTGGGTGTAACGGCTGGTTTTACAGTAACTTGTTTAGGTTGGGGTGCAGGTTTGACAGGTTCTGCATGAGATGGCGAACTGCCAAGCCATTCCACCATGATGGGTTTTGGCGGTGTAATGATTTGACTGGTTTCGACCATCGGAGTCGTAAAAATCCACGGCAAATGTAGTGTCAGGGTTATCAAAATACCAATCAGGTATTCATTGCGCGTTAAAGATGCGTATAAATTCAAACGACCGTATTTATTGGGTCGATTTTTGGCGGCTGTATCAGGGTGTGTGTTGCTATTTTTAACAACGGTCAATAGTCTGGTAACGGATAGTTGATTGTTTGAAACCGAACCAAGGTTTTGTGCTGAAGTTGGAAAAGCTGATTTCTTTAGAAAATGTACTGTCATAACCATACCTTGAGTTTAAATAAAGGCTGGCTGGCTTCCTGATCCAAATGGGCAAGGTGGCTGGCTGTGCCGCTGATAAGCGGGTTTGAACTATTTGGTCAAAATCAGTTTGCCGTTACTGGTAATTCGGAGACGATAGTCATCGCCCTGATGCTCGATGATAATTTCATTTTGCGTACCGAATAGTTGTTGACAGTTAAATCGAGGTTTACCTGTGCCAATGTCTCGCCGGTCTTGCGATTTGATTAAATCAGGTGTCTGATTATTAATTGGGATTTTCATTTTTATAAGTACAGTAAGTTATTTATTTAATCAGTTTAATTGCATTAGCTCTGTTGGTTTGGTTTCGGGCATGTTGATGTCACTGACGTGAAGCCAATGGTCATGCACTGATTCGATTATTGAATAACTAAACAGGTGTGGCAATAATAGCAAAAGAACTATTGCTTGTAAATAAGAATGATTATTATTTGCAAGCAAACAATAGGGGTTATATTTTTTTATGAGCTCCAACTAAAAAAACATTAACCGAAAAGTTGGCTACCCACTTAAGGCGGGACAGTTTAAAGGTAACTCGCAATAAATAACCGCACTCTATCGTTCCCACGCTCCGGCGCGGGAATGCCGACAGTGACGCTCCGCGTCACGCAACGCTGGAGCGTTGCCGGATGAATTCCCACGCTGGAGCGTGGGAACTAGGCGTATCTTGGGAGGATATTTTCTGCGTGCTGCCAAAGTTAAGCCTTGCGGGCTTGTCCCGCCTTAAGTGGGTAGCCGCTATAAGCAGGCTTTATTTATTGCCTTAAGTCTTTAACAACGCGCACGACTTCATTATCATCGGCAATGGTTTCTATACTAAAACCCAGCTTGGTAACCAGTGACAACATCGGTTTGTTAATAACCAAAACTTCCCCTTCAAAAAAAGAGATGCCTTTGGCTTTGGCGGTCTGCATTAAGGTGGTCATGATTTTGGAACCTATGCCCAAACAATGGCAATCGTCAGCAACCACCAGTGCAAACTCAACTGAATTACCGTCCGGGTTCATTAAGCAGCGGCCAACACCCAGTTCACTGGGCATGTTGGCATCGTCAGTGACGGCAACAAAGGCCATTTCACGGTCATAATCGATTTGCGTGAAGCGGACTATCATTTCCGGTGTTAATTCTTGTAACGCTTGCATAAACCGAAAATATTTCGTGCGTTCGGACAAACGATTATGGAAATCTTTTTCTAAAATGGCATCTTCAGGACGGATAGGGCGAATGGTGATATTAACGCCGTTGTTTAATTGATGATACTGGATTAATTCATGCGGATAAGGATGAATCGCCATGTGCGAATAGCGGGTAAGCTGATGCGATACTTGCGCTTTAATGCGGGCATCAACCGCCATTACACCGGTTTCATCGACAATCAACGGATTAATGTCTAGCTCTAAAATTTCCGGCAGTTCACTGACCATGGTTGATATATTCAGCAGCACATTAATCAGGGCTTGTTTATTGGCGGGCGGTAATTGACGAAAGGCCGCCAGATATTTGGCCGCTTTGGTTTTGGCAATCATTTGCTCAACCATGTAGGCGTTGAGTGGCGGCAGGGCGACGGCATTGTCTTTTAAAATTTCGACCATAGTACCCCCCAGACCAAAACTGATGGCAGGGCCAAACACCGGATCTCTTACCACGCCTATCATCAATTCGCGACCATTGGGACTGCGGAACATGGGCTCGACAGTCATGCCGACTTCAGTTATCTCGGGATGCAATTTTTTAATCGCGGCTTCCATTTCCGTATAGTGACGGGAAATATCCTGGACGCTGTTAATGTTAAGCCGGACGCCGCCAATATCGGATTTGTGGCTAAACTCTGCCATATTAACCTTTAAAACGACCGGAAACCGTAAGGTTTCACCGGCAATCATGGCGTCTTTTACACTGGATACCTTGATGGTTTGGGTGACCGGAATATGGAAAGCAGCCAGTATGGCCTTGGATTCCTGAGCCGTTAACACCTGACGGCCTTCTGAAAGGACGCGCTCAATAATTAAACGGGAACCTTCAACATCGGGTTTTGCAAGTTCATCGGTAGGTGAAGGGATTTGTTTTAGCAAAATCTGATTCTGGGCATACTTGGCCAAAAATGAAAAGGCATCGACTGCCACTTCAGGGGTGCTAAAGTGGGCTACCCTGCTATTGGCAAAAAGATCGCGGCCTTCCTGAACCCTTTCGCCACCTGTCCAGGAGGCTAATACCGGCTTTTTGCTGGTTTTGGCACCCTCAATGATGCTGAGCGCAACCTGGGTTGGATTGGTCATTGCCTGAGGCGTTAAAATAACCAGTACTCCGTCTACGTTTTTATCTTTAAGGCAAATATCCAAGGCTTTTTGGTAGCGTTCAGAGGTGGCGTCACCCAGAATATCAACAGGATTGGCATGGGACCAGTGTACGGGTAAAGCCTCATTTAAGCCTTCAATACTGGCAGGGCTCAGCTCCGCCATAATGATGCCGACATCTTCGGCGCGATCGGTACTCATGACACCGGGGCCGCCGGCATTGGTAATAATAGCCAGGCGGTCTTTTTTGACCACATAATTGTTTGCCAAAACGCGTGCGGCTGAAAATAATTCGGTGATGCTATAGACCCTCACTACGCCCGCTCTTTCAATGGCGGCATCAAAGACATCGTCGCCACCGACCATGGCACCCGTATGCGACATGGCGGCTTTAACACCGGCTTCATGACGGCCTGATTTAATCAGAATAACAGGTTTCAAGCGAGCGGCCGCTTTAAGTCCGCTTAAAAAGCGACGCGCATCGCGTATGCCTTCTACATACATCAAGATGCCGGTGGTTTTGCTGTCGGTTGCCAGATAATCCAGCACCTCACCAAAATCTATGTCGGCTGCACCGCCCATGGATACCACTGTCGAAAAGCCGATGTCCTGGACTTTGGCCCAGTCTAAAATGGCGGTACAAACGGCACCTGATTGGGACAATAACGCCAAGCTGCCGTCTTTAACCGTACCGTCACCAAAAGTTGCATTAAGGTAGCCACTGGGGCGAATAACGCCCAGACAGTTTGGGCCGATAATACGGATATTATAACGGTGGGCAATATCCAGCACTTCTTGCTGAAGCCGTTTGCCTTCCGAGCCCAGTTCACCAAAACCGGCGGTAATAATAATGACAGAGCTAACGCCCTTTTCGCCGCATTGCCGAATAATGGCGGGAACACTGGGTGCCGGGGTGGCAATAACCACCAAATCCAAATCTTCAGGAACGGCATTCAAGTCAGGATAGGCTTTTAAGCCCAGTAATTCATCACGTTTGTTGTTGACAGGATAAAGACCTCCCTTAAAACCGGCTTCCTGCATATTAAGCAAGAGCCGATAACCGACACTGTTTTCGCGCTCTGAGGCACCTACAATGGCAACTGATTTAGGGGTGAAAAAACGGTTTAAATAATGAGGGCCCATGGTCGCTCCGGTGTAAGAAAAAATAGCTGAATGTAAAATAAATACTAATCAATTGATCTTCAATGTTTTATTCATTGATTTTAAAAAATGATGCTGGTGAGTCTATCAAATCATGGTTGAGACCAGACAGTTAAACTAATGACGATCTATAATCGCGACGTGGGCGTCGCTCCTACGGTGGGAGCGACGCCCACGTCGCGACTAACGAAAACGCTTATTCTTGCGGGCAAATAAACTGCCAATCGGTTGTGCTTAGTCTTTGACCGCTTTTAACGTTTTGCAAAATGCCGGGTAGACGCTTACTTATGAAAATGCTCATGCGGACATTTGCCCTGTCTTAAGCTGATAATCGGCCAATCAGCGGCGTTGGCATAAGCGGTCAGTTTTTCATCCGGGTCAACGGCCACCGGGTTGTCCACTAATTTGAGCAAGGGCAGGTCGTTATGCGAATCGCTATAAAACCAGCTGCCCTCCATGGTTTCAGTTGAGTTTTTTAACCATTCTTCCAGTAACTTTACTTTGCCTTCCTGAAAGCACGGGATACCGTTAAAGCCGCCGGTATATTTTCCATCTACAAATTCAGGCGTGGTGGCCAGCAAGTTTTCAATGCCATACAGTTCAACGATAGGCGCGGTCACAAAACGGTTGGTTGCGGTAATAACCAGCAAGGTATCGCCCCTATCCCTATGCTTGGCGATCAGTTCCTGTGCGGGTTTTAATAATATCGGCGTGATGATGTCTTGTACAAATTGCGCCCGCCACTGATACAACTGTTCAGGGTCATTATTGGCCAGGGGATGCAGGGAAAAACGCAGAAACTCAACAATATCCAGGGTGCCTTGTTTGTATTCATTATAGAACCGGATGTTGGCGCTTTCATAGCACTCTTTATCAACAACGCCCAGGTCGACAAGAAACTGCCCCCACAGGTAATCGCTGTCATCGGCTATCAGGGTATTATCTAAATCAAAAATCGCTAAACTCACGTTAAACCTGTCTCAAGTAATTAAAAGGGTTATGCACTCTGGCATCTACGGTTTTTTTATGGAACAATGGAGCTATTATAAACAACCTGGCCTTTTCGTGTAATTTTAGCAGTTGGCAAGATTAAGATACAGGGCAGATAAAAGATACAAGGTTTTAACATGATAGACTCTAAAGGATACCGGCCCAATGTCGGGATCATCCTTTGCAATGACGAGGGTCGCGTGTTTTGGGCAAAGCGAATGGGCGTGAACGCATGGCAGTTCCCGCAAGGCGGAATAAATGACGACGAAGACCCTGAAGCAGCGATGTATCGAGAATTGTGGGAAGAAACAGGGCTGCAACAGCAGCATGTCCAAGTGCTTGGGCGTACCCGGTATTGGTTAAGGTATCAGTTGCCGGAGCGCTATATTCGTAAAAGCTCCATGCCTTTATGCATAGGGCAAAAGCAAATCTGGTATATGTTGCGGTTGTTGACGCAGGATTCAACGGTGCGTTTTGATCAGTGCGCAAAGCCGGAATTTGATAGCTGGCGCTGGGTTGATTATTGGGAGCCGCTTAATGACGTTGTCTATTTTAAGCGTAAGGTTTACCAAAAAGCCATGACTGAATTAGGCGCTATTCTGGCGATAGATTCTGTTCCGGTTAATGCGACCGGTTATCTGGCAAAAGAGATTAAAAGTATCAAAGCGAAAGGTTCAAAGTCAAAATAATGTCCACTTGAACCTTTAGGTTCCTAAATGATTACAGGAGTAGTTGTTCACCTCCCCCCTTTGAAAAAGGGGGATTGAGGGGGGTTTATCTAATAAAATCTCCCCTAACCCCTCTTTTTCAAAGAGGGAGACTGAATAATTACTTATAGAATCGTTTGTTTGGATAGCGCCCCCGGCAATTCTTTAACCAGTTTGGGGACAAGGTAGCCGGGCAGGGTGGCTTGTACCTGCTTGATAAGGTCTGTCGCCACGGTCTCAGATACTTCAAAATGTCCTGTCCCTGTGGCTTTGTCTAATAAATGCAGGTAATAAGGGATAATGCCGTGACTGAAAAGTTGTTCGCTTAATTCGCATAGCACCGCTACGTTGTCATTAACGCCTTTTAATAATACCGACTGATTAAACAAAGTAATGCCTTTATTGCGAAGTAGCTTAAAGGCCGTAATGACGCGGGAATTTATTTCGTTGGCGTGGTTACAGTGAACCACGATCACGACTTGTTTGCCGCATTGGCTTAAGGTGTTAATCAGATCCTCGGTTATTCTGGCAGGCAGAACGATGGGTAGCCTCGAGTGTATTCTGATACGTTTCAAATGCTTGATAGCGCTTAACTGTACAAACAGTTTTGCCATTCTGGCATCGCTCAGCAATAAGGGATCACCGCCACTTAAAATAACTTCCGTAATATCCGGGTTTTCCTGAATATAACGGATGCCGGCATTTTCATCTTGTTTGCCCAGTTGAAGGTCGGCATAAGGAAAATTGCGGCGGAAACAATAGCGGCAGTTAATGGCGCAACTACCGGTATTGATAAATAAAACCCGGCCATGATATTTGTGTAATACACCGGTTTGGGTGGCAGAGGGAAGATCGCCAACCGGGTCGTTACTAAAGCCGGGGTAGGCCAATAGTTCGTCTTTAACCGGCAAGACTTGCCGCAATAAAGGATCGTCGGGATTACCTTTTTGCATGCTGGCAGCAAAGCTTAAGGGGACACGTAACGGGAAGCTTTTGGCTGCCGCCACTGAAACAGGTAAATCATTAAGCGACAAGTGTAAATAATGGCATAAGGCATCAATATTATTGAAGGCTTCGGCTAATTGTTGTTGCCAGTTTTTGGTAAAGTGCAGGGTCTCGCTAAGGTGTTCAGGCATGAAAGTAGTTATTTAAAGTTTCTATCGATTGTTGGCTCTATTATAATGGTTCTGTTTTACATTGTTTGTCATCTTGAGGATAAAATGGCTAGTTATAGTACCAATGAATTTAAAGCCGGTTTAAAAGTCATGTTGGATAATGACCCCTGCGCAATTATAGAAAATGAATTTGTAAAGCCGGGTAAGGGTCAAGCCTTTAATCGGGTAAAAATCAGAAATCTTAAAACCGGTCGGGTGATTGAAAGAACGTTTAAATCAGGCGACTCTCTTGAAGGTGCCGATGTCGTTGATGTTGCCATGCAATATCTCTATAACGACGGCGAATTTAGACACTTTATGGTGCCTGATACTTTTGAGCAGTATCAGTGTGAAGAAAAAGTCATTGGTGATACCAGCAAGTGGCTTAAAGATCAGGATTCTTGCACCGTCACTTTATGGAATGACGCACCTTTAGCGGTATCACCGCCTAATTTTGTTGAGTTGGCTATTGTTGAAACCGATCCGGGTTTGCGTGGCGATACTTCAGGTGGCGGTGGTAAACCGGCTACTTTGGAGACGGGTGCGGTGGTTAGAGTGCCGTTATTTGTCCAGCCTGGCGAAATAATCAAGGTAGATACCCGTACCGGTGAATATATCTCGCGTGTAAAAGAATAGTGCACAATGAGTGGCAGCCAACCTGCTCGATAGAATTGTTGCGTTTAAGAGCGCAAGTCCTTGCGGACATCAGGCAGTTTTTTTTGGTAAGAGCTGTACTTGAAGTAGAAACGCCCTTGCTGGGTAATAGCTGTGGAACCGATCCGCAGTTGGATTTTTTTACTACGGATTATTGCTCTCCGCCACTACAGCGCACTTTATTTATGCAAACATCACCCGAGTTTGCCATGAAAAGGCTGCTTGCTGCGGGTAGCGGGTGTATTTATCAAATAAGCAAAGCCTTTCGTAATGGTGAGTCAGGACGTTATCATAATCCTGAATTTACCCTCTTGGAATGGTATCGGGTGGGTTTTACGTTGCCGCAATTAATGGATGAAATCGCCGACTTAATGGGGCTTTTGTTTAGCGGTCAGCGTGCTTTAAAGCCCACGCAACGGGTGAGTTATCAATCCCTGTTTCAACGTCATACCGGCTTAAATCCTTTAGCGTTTTCCCTTCAGGATTATTGTGCTTACGCACAGGCTAATGAGGTGCCTGAGGCGATCAGTCTTTGCGGTTCTGATCACGGTTTATGGCTGGATTTTATTTTTAGTCATAAGGTTCAGCCGCACTTGGGTGAAAATGCACTCTGTATGGTTTATGGTTATCCCGCCTGTCAGTCGTCGTTAGCCCGCCTTAATAAAGATAATTCCCACGTTACTGATCGTGTCGAAGTTTTTATAAACGGCATTGAGCTAGGCAATGGTTATTATGAATTGACTGATGCGAAAGAGCAGGGCAGGCGATTTGATGAGGAAATTTCTGTCAGGCAGCAAAAAAAACGCCCTGTTACGGTTAAAGACAAGCATCTTGTTTCGGCACTGGAAGCCGGGTTGCCCGAATGTTCGGGTATGGCCATCGGTCTTGACCGATTACTGATGTTGTTGTCAAACAGTGCAACCATTAATGACGTGCTTAATTTTCCTTTGCACAGAGCTTAAGCTTGTTCAATGTATACTGTGTTATAATTTTTCGATTTTTAACCATTCAGACCCTGATGTTTTATTTTTAGCCCCTACATGAAATCAAATACTTTTTCTTGCTTGTTATTGCTGGGCCTGCTGGTGTCAAATGGAGTTAAAGGCGACGAAGAATTCGTTGTTAAGGATATTCAAGTCAAAGGCTTGCAGCGCATTTCTTTGGGTACTGTTTATAATTATCTCCCGGTTAATGTCGGTGAAAAGTTTTCTTTGGATAATGTTTCTCCTGCTATCAAAGCCTTGTTTAAAACAGGTTTTTTTAAAGATGTGAAGCTGGAAAGAGAAGGCTCAACCTTGATTGTTAACGTGGTGGAACGCCCTTCCATCGCAAAAATAATTTTTGAAGGCAATAAAGATCTCAGTAAAGATGATCTGACCAAGGCTTTGGATAAAATCGGTCTGGCTGAAGGCAAGATATTTGACCGGCAAGTGCTGGACAAGGTGGAGCAAGAGTTAACACGCCAATATCTTAGCCATGGTAAATATGGCTTAAAGATTAAAACCGATGTGTCCAACTTGACCCGAAATCGTGTGGGCATTCATATTAAAATTTCCGAGGGCCGGGTCACCAAAATCAAGCAGATTAATATTGTCGGTAATACGGTCTTTGATGATAAAACCCTGTTAGGCAAGTTTGAGTTAAATACCTCCAATTTGTTGTCGTTTTATACTAAAGACGATCAGTATTCCAAGCAAAAATTATCGGCCGACTTGGAGACCCTGCGGTCTTATTATCTGGATCGGGGTTATATCAACTTTTCGGTTGAATCGACCCAAGTGGCGATTACTCCGGATAAAAAAGACATCTATGTCACTATCAATGTTAAAGAGGGTGAAGTTTATAAGTTATCCAAAGTAAAGTTGTCGGGTAACTTGGTGGTAGCGCCTGAGGAACTGATTAAACTGGTTAGCGTAGGGCCCACAGAGATATTTTCCAGAAAAAGTGCAACTGAAACTTCAAAAGCCATTCAGGATCGTTTGGGTGATGAAGGCTATGCCTTTGCAAACGTTAATATGGTGCCTGAAATAAACGAAGCCCAAAAAACAGTCGACATGACGTTTGTGGTTGATCCGGGCAAACGTGTTTATGTGCATCGTATTAATATGAGCGGCAATACCAAAACCCGCGATGAAGTATTGCGTCGGGAAATGCGCCAAATGGAAGCGAGTTGGGCATCGAGTTCTAAAATTGAACGCTCAAAAACACGGCTTGAACGCTTGGGTTATTTTGAAACCGTTACGGTAGAAACGCCGCCGGTTGTGGGTACGGCCGACCAGATTGACGTTAATTATAAAGTGGTCGAAAAGCCATCGGGTAATTTGTCGGCGGGCGTGGGTTTCTCTCAGGTTCAGGGTATTGTGTTAAATGCCAACATTGCCCAGGATAACGTGTTTGGTTCAGGTAAGCGGGTCAACGTTGCCTTTAACAATAGTTCTTATATGACCAGTTATCAGTTTGGCTTTTTTAATCCTTATTTTACTACGGATGGGGTTAGCCAAGGTTACAATTTGGGTTATACCAAACGAAATGCCGGCCAGATCAACATTGCCAATTACAATACCAATATTGCCAATGCCGGTATTAACTTTGGCATTCCCTTGAATGAATTTGACCAGATACGTTTTGATACGGACGTAAAGCATACCAACCTGGGAACCACGGCTTACTCGTCTTATCAAATTAATCAGTTTATTGCAGATCAAGGCAGTTCGTTCTTGACTTTTAGTCAGGGCATTAGCTGGGTTCATGATACCTTTAATCGGGCCATTTTCCCCAATAAAGGTGCTCAGCAACGCTTGTCTGCTGTCGTAATGATTCCCGGCAGTGACCTGGATTATTATAAAGTCGGTTACCGGCAGCAGCGTTATTTTCCGCTGGCAAAAGACTTTACGTTTAAATTGAACGGCGAAGTGGGTTATGGCGGGGGTTATGGAAGTACGGATAAGCTACCGTTCTTTGATAATTATTTTATGGGTGGAACCGGCTCGGTACGCGGTTTTAAAAACAATACCATGGGGCCTAGAGATTCCAATGGCTATCCTCTTGGCGGCTCCAGTAAAATTATTGGTAATGCCGAGTTGTTTTTTCCTGTGCCCTTTATGACAGAGACAAAGTCCATCAGATTGGGAACCTTTTTTGATATTGGTTCGTTGAATGACAGCTTTTCAGTCGATAACATGAAATATTCTGCCGGTCTTTCAGGGGAGTGGTTATCACCTTTCGGCGCTTTATCCGTTAGTGCCGCGTATCCGTTGAATAAAGGGAACTATTCTTATGATCAATATAATCCGGCTAATGGCGTCACTACCAGCAATATAATTAATCAACAAGATCAAACCCAGTTCTTTCAATTCAATTTTGGCCAAAACTTCTAAGAAGATATTTTGGTTTAACAGGCTTATCCCCTATAATCCAACGGATAAAATTTTTTACCCAATTTTAACTTTAATTTTAACTTTAACCTGAGATCGATTTAATAATGAAAACGAAAATTGCTTTATTTTTAAGCCTATTGTTTGTTGCAAATGTCAGTTTTGCTGATTTAAAAATTGGCTTTGTGAATATACCCTCTGTTCTTGAAAAAGCGCCGCAAGCTGAAAAAGCCAAAAAACGCCTGGAACAAAAATTTTCACCACGGGATAAGCAATTAGTCGCCCAACAAAAAGAAATCCAAACGATGGAAGAAAAGCTGACCAAGGATGCTTCTGTGATGAGTGATTCTGAAAAAGCCAATCTTGAAAAAGATATTATCAATAAAAAAAGAGACGCAAAAAGATCTCAGCAAGAATTTAGTGAAGATTTTAATGCCAGCCGTAATGAAGAATTGGGTAAATTACAACGTCGTATCGTTGAAGCGGTTCGTGAAATAGCTAAGGTAGATGAATATGACTTGTTACTGACTGATGGCGTTATTTATGCCAAAGACCAGTTTGATATTACTGCCCAAGTTCAGAAAAAACTGTCAACCATGCCTGAGTAAGTGAGTTACTCTTATTCAAGAACACACACTCACCTCACTCTGGATAAAGCACTCTAAATCATGTCTATTACGTTAGATATTTTACAAATACAAGCATTCTTGCCACATCGATACCCGTTTTTATTGGTTGACAAGGTGATTGAGTGCGAGCCAGGCATTAGGCTCTTAGGCGTTAAAAACGTCACTTATAACGAACCTTTCTTTCAAGGTCATTTTCCACAAAAACCCATCATGCCCGGCGTTTTGATTTTGGAAGCCTTGGCGCAAGCAACGGGGCTATTGGCCTCGGAAACAGCGGGCGACGAATTGGAAGGCATGATCTATTATTTGGTGGGTATTGATAAAGCCAAGTTTAAACGGCCGGTTGTGCCTGGAGATCAATTAATGTTGGAAGCAAGGTTCGTTAAAAGCAAGCGTAATATCTGGGCATTTGAATGTCGCGCGGAAGTTGACGGCGAATTTGTCGCCAGTGCCGAAATCAGATGTGCTGCGGTGGTAGATTAGTTTTGATTAATCCAACAGCCATAATTGATAGTCATGCTGAACTGGCCGACGATGTGTCAGTCGGTGCTTTTTCTGTCATAGGTGCTGATGTAAAAATTGATGCCGGTACGGTCATCGGCCCCCATGTTGTTATTAAAGGGCCGACTTCCATTGGGAAGGATAATCGTATCTATCAATTCACCTCCATTGGCGAAGACCCGCAAGATAAAAAATATGCGTCTGAAGTAACACGACTTGAAATTGGTGATAGAAACACCATTCGAGAGTTTACCTCTATGCACAGGGGAACCCAACAAGATCAGTGCGTTACCAAGATAGGCAACGATAATCTGTTTATGGCTTATACCCATGTCGCTCATGATTGCCTGATTGGCGATCATGTTATTATGGCTAATGGCGCGTCCTTGGCAGGTCATGTGCATCTACATGATCATGCCATCCTGGGCGGGTTTACCTTGGTGCATCAGTTCACCCAGATAGGACAATACAGTTTTGCGGCTATGGGCAGTGCGATTACCCAGGATATTCCGCCTTTTATTATGGTTGGCGGCAAGCCCACCCGGCCGCATGGCATAAACTCAGTCGGCATGGAACGCAATGAAATATCCGCTGAAGATATTAGATTAATCAGAAATGCCTACAAAATAATCTATAAAATGAATTTACGCCTGGAAGATGCCATAGAAAAAATGAAAGAACTGCAAAGTGACAGTAAACAACTGGCTGACATGATTAGTTTTTTAAGCAATGTACGCCGGGGTATATTGCGTTAAGTTTTGGTGTTGGTGAATTAATAAGCAGATCAAGGCGCAAGCCTTAACTTTAAACTGTCCTGCCTTACGTAGGTAGTCCATAAAGAGCAACCGCCTTTGGGCACCGGGGCTTTTCTCTTCGATACGGGACATTTTTTGTAGGGGCAGGCTTTACGCCTGCCCTTTAATGCCAAGATGTTAGCGGGGCAACCGCAAGGGATTGCCCCTACAACACACGGATATCGTTACATAAAATGGCTATCCACGTAAGCCGGGCGCACAAGGCTTAACTTTAAACTATCCCGCCTTACGTGGGTAGCCAAGCGTTTTAAACGCTATTTAATGAGAGATTGTTGCTATGGATAACGACTATTTGATCACGCTCACACAAAATACCCTGATTGCCGGTGTTGATGAAGCCGGTCGCGGGCCTCTGGCCGGCCCTGTGGTAGCCGCAGCGGTTATACTTGATCCCTTACGGCCGATTGATGGTTTGGCCGACTCCAAAATACTCAGTGAACGTCAACGCAATGGCCTTTTTGACCTGATTAAGGCAAATGCGTTAAGTTGGTCAGTGGCAATGGCCAGTGTTGAAGAGATTGATGAACTCAATATTCTCCAGGCCACCCTGCTTGCCATGCAGCGAGCGGTCAATGGCTTGGCGATTCAACCCGATGAAGTGTTGGTAGACGGCAACCGTCTCCCCAAATTGCTGATGCCTGCTCAGGCAATCATTAAAGGCGATAGTAAAGTCAAAGCAATCAGTGCCGCTTCTATTTTGGCAAAAGTTGAGCGTGATAAAATCATGGTTGACTACCACAAACAATATCCCGACTTTTCATTTCATCAGCATAAAGGCTACGGCACTGCGCAGCATGTCAACGAGATAAAACAATTTGGTTTTTTGGAGATACACCGAAAAACATTTAATCCGGTAAGAACATTGATACTTCAGCAAAAGCTTTAATTTCTGACGTTGATTAATCCAGTTAAAAAATATCACCACGAAGACACGAAGGACACGAAGTTTTCTTTATTCGTGTCCTTCGTGGTGAATAACGTATTATTTTAAGTCAGATGGTTCGGGTAACGGCTTTATCAATGCCCGATATTACGGTAGTTGAAACTGGAACGGCATCAATCTCGTGTCTTTTAAGGAGTTATGATTATGAAATGTCCATCTTGTGCAGAGGCGGAATTAGTGCATGATACCCGCGACATGCCGTATACCTACAAAGGCGAATCAACCATTATCGCCGCAGTAACAGGAGATTTCTGTCCGGCCTGCGATGAATCCATATTGAATGTGGTTGAGTCACGTCGTACTATGAGTTGTATGCTGGAATTCAATAAACAGGTGAATGCATCGATTGTCGATCCTGATTTTATTGCCAGTGTTCGTAAAAAACTCGCACTTGACCAACGTGAGGCATCCGAAATTTTTGGTGGCGGCGTTAATGCATTCTCGCGTTACGAAACGGGTAAGACCAAACCATCATTGGCGCTGGTGAAGCTACTTAAGGTACTTGACCGTCACCCTGATCTGCTGAACGAAGTCAGAGCGGCCTGATTTCACTTAAACAGTTTTAGATTAAGTCATGTCGGGCAACGGCTTTGTCGTTGCCCGACATGATAGCCGTTAAAATTGTAACGACACCAATCTTACCCGCTTATTACAACATTCAACGAATACCATTTATTCGCTCTTCATTAAGATAACTCATTGATTATTAAAGAAACATACTTTGAGAGATCATGCTGCATATAAAATATTTTCTTTTAATAACAATGTGTTATATCTAATGGCGAAAAAATTGGGAATAAAAGTAAAATATCAATATATTTGGTTAATGTCATCACACTATTTCAACTTGGAAATGTCGGGCACGAAAATGTACCCGACATGGCTGATGAAGAAAATAAAAAATAGAAAATTTTGCTATCGTTTTTTGCCTTATTTTTCAATTAATTAGAGCTCTATAAAAATCATAGAATTTGCATGTAAAATTATTTGTAATTGATAGGTTATAACTATTTGATTTTTAATGGCTAAATAAATAATAAATCGCTTTATAATACTGCTCAAACATATATAATAGAAATTATTTTTTTAGTCTATCGGAGCAAATGCTATGCAAAATATAAATCAACCTTTACAGGAAAACATGATCAACAAAAGTTTTCTAGCTGACTTATTCATGACTGATGTTGCCAGTCCTACACTCGCAAGACTTATCGAAGAAGTCAAAAATGATAGTAAAACGCTTCATGTTTATGACAGAGCACATAACCGTCATAACCGCTAATTATTTGATTAAGAATGGTTGAAATTGATACAATCCTGCTGAAAGTTGCGAGTCAGTGCAACATTAATTGTAGCTATTGTTATGTGTACAACATGGGAGATGATAGTTGGGCAGACATGCCTAATTTCATTTCACAAGATACTACCAAGGCAGTATCAAAAGAACTAAAAATTCTCTTCGCTAACCAACAACGTCCATTTGCAATAGTTCTACATGGAGGCGAGCCTCTTTTGCTGGGTGCGCGTCGATTAGAAACTTTATTAAGCTCACTTCGAACGGCAGTGCCTGATCACTACTGCATCAGCATTCAAACGAATGGAATGCTTATTTCGGACAAAATCCTTGATCTTTGCTCAAAGTTTAAAACTTCAATATCTGTAAGCCTTGATGGACCAGAGCTTACTCATAATGCTAATCGCGTAGGGCATCATGGTGAAGGGACTTTTCATCGTGTATTAAAAGGAATTGAAAAACTAAAGTCCCATCCTGATGCTGCATTTTTATTTGCTGGCCTCCTCGCTGTTATCGACCCAAATTCAAATCCACAAGTTATTTACAATTTCTTTAAATCAGTTGGCACTTCAAACGTAGATTTTCTTTATAGAGATGGTAATCATGACAAATTACCTTTCGGGAAACATTCGATTCACAGCGCAGAATATGGCACTTGGTTAGCCTCACTCCTAGATGTTTATTTAGCAGATCAAACGCCCATTAAAATAAGAATACTTGACGACATTATCCGGCTTACTCTTGGCGGAATAGGCATAAAAGAGGGTGTAGGCATCACTGATTTTGGCATTGCTGTCATTGATACTGATGGTACGGTAACAAAAAACGACACACTGAAAAGCTCGCATAAAGGCGCAGACCGTTTCTTTGAAAATTGGAATATCCATACTCATCATTTGAGTGATATATTTTCCTCCAACGAATTTGCTAACTCTCATGAGTTACAGCGCCCAACTTCGATAATCTGTAAAACTTGTCCTGAACTGCAAATATGTGGTGGAGGAATGCCTTTACACAGATGGAAAACCGGGACTGGCTATGAAAATCCTTCTGTATATTGTAATGATCAGTTACATATTATCAATAAAGTAAAATCTATACTTTTCGGGTTTGAAAAATGCGCATAGCCGACAAGCATCTTTTAGATATGGAAAATACAGAAGTATTTGCACTACCGTTTCCTTACTTTGTTTGCCCTCAAGCCCTTTCATCACAATTAAGCTTAGAGCTTCTAACATGGCTAGAGAGCGATGCCCCTTGGAAACTCGTTGAAACCGATTTTTATGAACAATATGAATTTAGTTTATTTGATGTTCAATTGCCTCCCAAAATATTGTTTTTAACTTCGCCTGAGTATCTCTTCCAAGTTAAGAGTCAGGTTGAGAGTTTATTCTCAATTAAACTTGATACGCGTATAGATTTTACTGCACATAAATTAATTTCTGGCCAACGAATACGTATTCATAATGACTACATTCCAGGCTGTGAAACCCATCGTCTGTTAATCCAATTAAATAGGGGGTGGGAAGATGAAAATGGCGGAATGTTAATGTTCTTTAATAGCAAAAGCCCCAGCGACATACACAAAATATTTCGTCCAGCACATAATAGTTCAGTTGGTTTTGCAATTTCAACCGACTCTCATCATGCAGTCTCTACGATCCATAAAAGTGAAAGATTCACATTAGTCTATTCTTTTTTTCAGAAAGCAGATGAGTAGTGTTCAGAATTTAATTTTTTCTACCATTAAAAATCCTAGTTCTTCCATATGGTTTCCAGCATTAACTAAACAGTTAGTAAACTGTGGTTGGAAAGCTATTTATCAAAAATATGGAATTCAGGAAGGTAATTACTCGACTGAAGCAATGTTACAGGGACGTATAGGTAATTCAATAACTGCCACTGCATGTTTGAACCCTATTATCCAACATAATAATAAACCATTGCGATTGATTAATATTTACCCGATGCCCGAAGAAATAGTGGCTATGTACTCCTATTCTGGTTCAAAGCCTTATTCGTTTGAAACATTACAAAACTCAACCGTTTTACAATGTTTACAGGAATCTTTAGATATTCTAGCCACAATACCAACAGTTTATGAGACAGTTTCTAATCTTGTGGCCAGTTTACATATTCTGCAACCAGAAGATGATGATTTTGATATTAGCTATAGCCTTCCAAACATACCATTTTCTATATTTGTTTCTGTTCCCAGTAAGCACGTAAAAAATGACGCATTGCGGGTTGCAGAAGCCATTTTGCATGAAGCAATGCACCTGCAATTAACATTGATTGAACAGATTGTTCCGATGATTATTGATACAGATGAGAAATATTTTTCACCGTGGAAAAATGAGCATAGACATCCAAGAGGGGTATTGCACGCAATCTATGTATTTTGTGTTATTAAAGAGTTTTTTGAACTGCTTAAGAGACAAGATATTTCATCATCGTCTATTCAATTTTTAAATGAACGATGCAGTGTAATTTCAAATCAGTTAACAGAAATTAATGATTTTAAAAATTGCTTATATTTTACGGATGCTGGGAAGACTCTAATAAATAGGCTTTTATTTGATTAAAAAGCTATATTATTTTACTTTTAACCTATTACTTTTATATGTCAAATAAGCTATTTTTACCTACTCTTTACTTTAAATCTCTAGAATTAAAAAATATTAGATGTTTTAGTGGAGAACAAATCTTAGACCTTACCAATGGAAAGAATAATCCTGCTCAATGGACTTTGATACTTGGCAATAATGGTGTTGGAAAAACTACTCTATTACAGTGTCTAGCTTCGATGATACCAGTTCCTAAAGTAGATGGAAGTAATACTACGGTGGGGATTATTCCTAAGTTATCTGATGCGGAAAATGCAGATTTTGAAAGACTCCTAAGAAATAATTCAGATGGATCAAGTATTAATGCAAATCTAATGCATGGCATTTCTTTGACTAAACTGAATTTGAACACCGAGCCAGGCTTTAATATATTCACAACATGTACTTTTAGTGGCAAAAATGATGGTGACTTGGATACGGTTAATTCGGATGGATCGTCGGATGGATCAAATGGATTATATAAAGAGACGTCCGATGACCCGGAAGATAAACATGAATTACCACTCGTTATTGCATATGGAGCTAACAGACAACAGGCAATAAGTTACCAAGATAAAAATTATGCCGTCGATGATGCTGCAAAAATACTTACAGGAATTACAAAACTAATTGATGTGGAAAATTGGCTAAATGATATGGATTATTTAGTTTTAAAAGAAAATTCTGACAAGAAAGAAAGTGCTGAAAAGAAAGCAGAAAAACATTTAAGATCGGTAAAAAAAATATTGTCAGAAATACTTCCTGATTTATCAGGGGAAGACTCTATTAAAATATACGGTCCTAAATTACCTGAAAGTAAAGAACCTAATGGTGTGCGGTGCATTACGCCTTATGGAGAAGTTCCTATATCTGCATTAAGTTTAGGCTATCGTACCACAATGGGTTGGATAGTTGATTTAGCATGGAGGCTATATACCAAATATCGAGATTCTGATAACCCTCTATCCGAGCCTGCAATCGTTTTAATTGATGAAATTGATTTACACCTTCATCCATTATGGCAAAGAACAATAATAAAAGATATATCGTCTCATTTTCCTAATACTCAGTTTATTGCCACAGCGCACAGTCCATTAATGGTTCAATCTGCGGATGATGCCAACTTGGTCGTTTTAATTAACGAAGGTAATCATGTTAGAATTGAGAACAAACCTGAATTTATAAAAGGCTGGAGAGTTGACCAGATTTTAACAAGTGATCTTTTTGGAATATCGAGTGCCCGCAGTCAATCGGTTGAAAAGAATATTGATGAACGTTATGAGTTATTAAAAATTAAAAATAGAAATGTAGCTCAAGAACAAAGGCTCAAAGAATTAGATCAAGAAATTCTGGATTTACCCACATTGTCCATAGTGAATGAAGCGGTGAAAGATAGAGAAGCATTAGACTTTATTAAGCGTGCTACTGAAGCAATAAACAAATAGGTTAACCTGATGATAAAAATAACAATACCCACGGTTATTCCTGATATTCTTCAAAATAGGGGAACTGCTCTTACTAAAGAAAACTGTAATTTATATCTGGCAGATACCGGATCATATGATACTGGAAAGAAAAAATTTAATTTTCTATCTGAAGTATATGGGTGTGCTGAAGTCAAAAATGCTTTGATAACTGCACAAAATGCAAAATGTTGTTATTGTGAGTCTAAACCGCTTGCTACTTCATACGGGGCTGTAGAGCATTTTCGACCTAAAGGTGCTTCTATTCAAGAAAAAAAACAGAATAAAATCTATCCTGGTTACTATTGGCTAGCTTATGATTGGGAAAATCTTCTATTTATATGTACACGCTGTAATATAAATAAAGGATCATATTTTCCTTTAGAAAATCCAACCAAACGAGCAAAAAATCATTCTCAATCAATAAGTGCTGAAATACCTTTATTTATACATCCAGCACTTGATAAGCCTTTGGAGCATCTTATTTTTCACATGGAAGCTGTTGTAGGATTAACAGATAAAGGTGAAGCTACAATCAAATATATGGAGCTTAATAGACAAGATTTATTTGAAAGCAGATTGGAGGTGTTTAATCTATTAAATAAATTTATTGACTTTGCAAAAAAACTTCATAATCAAGAAAGTAATATTGAGCTTTATAATGAGGCTATTCAACATATTAGAGAATATATTTCTCCCTCAGCAAAATACAGTGTTATGTCCAATATATGCTTTAGCCAATTTTCAAATGATCCTGAGTTCGCTATTATTTCAGGGACATTTTGTGCTTGAGAAAAATCCATTTTTCGGTAAGAAAATCGATGGTAGCAGCCATATAGTCCAGAAAATATCCGGTTAGCGTAGCGTAAGGCATTTGCTGCGCGGCTTTTGCTTATAAAAATTATTAATTATTCCATTTACGCAGTTTGTTGTATTTTTCTATCGCCTCAGATGTTGCCCTCTTACTTCTTCATACTCATCATTTTCCATTTTCCATTTTCCATTTTCCATTTTCCAATTTCAATAATGCTAGAATTGCATCCTTAGCTTTCGCTTTGATTGCTCCCAGACGATAGCTGCATTTTTACGAGTTTCCTGATCATTGCACTACGAAGCATCTGGTGGTGAAAAAATTATTTTAACCAGACCTAAGCGGTTCTTCATCCATTAATGCAATCTGTTCGCGCAGCTCAATGATACGATCCTGCCAGTAACGGGCGGTATTAAACCAGGGGAAGGCCATAGGAAAGGCAGGGTCATTCCAGCGTTTTGCAATCCACGCGGAATAATGGATTAAACGCAGGGTACGCAGGGCTTCCAGTAGATGTAATTCACTGGGATTAAAGTCGTAAAACGTTTGGTAACCGGCCAATAGATGATTGAGTTGCAAGGTCATCTCGGCACGGTCACCGGAAAGCAACATCCATAAATCCTGTATCGCAGGCCCCATTCGGCTGTCATCAAAATCAACAAAATGCGGGCCGTCATCCGTCCATAAAATATTGCCCGGATAGCAATCACCATGCAGCCGTAGGGTTTTTACCTGGCCGGCACGTTCAAAACAACGTCTTACCGAGTCCAGCGCATAATTACTGACACTGCTGTAAGCACTTAACAGATCCGTTGGAATAAAATCATGCGTTAACAGGTAAGTGCTGGGTTCATCGCCAAAATTAGCAATATTGAGAGTCGGGCGCTCCGTAAACGGTTTTAATGCGCCAATGGCATGGATGCGGCCGATAAAGCGTCCCATCCATTCCAGCTTTTCACGTCCTTCAATTTCCGGCACCCGTCCACCTTGTTTGGGAAACACGGAAAACCGAAAGCCGTCAAATTGATTTAGGGTCTGATTTTCGTTAAAGCATAAAGGCGGCACGACCGGTATTTCATTATCGGCCAATTCCTGAATAAACGAGTGTTCTTCAAGGATTGCGCCGGTTGTCCATCGGTTGGGTCTATAAAATTTGCTTACAACAGGCGCGGCATTATCGACGCCCACCTGGTAAACACGGTTTTCATAGCTGTTAAGCGCGAGCAAGCGCCCGTCACCGGGCAGGCCAACACTGTCCAGAGCACTTAGGATAATATCGGGAGTTAATGCTGAAAAAGGTGTAAGTTGAGTATTCATGGTGTCATTGTAACCTTGAATACGCATTAGCGTTAGGTGGATTGATTAATAAGCCACGAAAAACACAAAGTGTACGATATTTTATAAGGTTTTTTCTACGAGCTATAGTCGCGACGTGGGCGTCGCTCCCACGGTGGGAGCGACGCCCACGTCGCGATTAACGAAAACGTGTTTTTCGTGGACAATGTTTTTTAAGGTCAGTTAATCCGCAGCTTCTGCTTCTGTAGGGCCTTGAACATCGGTTGGATCTCCTTCGTAAGGCGTGGCATAGCTACATTCTTTTTGGGGACAGACTTTTTCGACGCCACGTTTTTTGGTTTCTTTTACCGTCAAAATAGGCCAATTACAATCCGGGCAGCTTTCTTTAATAGGGGCATTCCAGAGTGCATAACTACATTTTGGATAGCCGGAGCAGGAATAAAAAACTTTGCCGTTGCGTGATTTACGCTTAAGAATACTGCCTTTTTTACATTGAGGACATTCGACACCGGTATCCGCCGGTTTTTCCAAAGGCTCAATATGACGACATTTTGGATAAGCACTGCAACCGATAAATTTGCCATAGCGACCGGTTTTAAAAACCAACGGCGATTCGCATTCCGGGCAGGCTCTGTCTGCTACCGTTTCTGGTTCATCAGAAGCGTCGGGGTCATCATTCAGATTTCGGGTGTAGGAGCATTCAGGATAATTGGTACAGCCTATAAACCGGCCATTTCTGCCCAGACGGATTGATAGTGGGCTGCTGCATTCAGGGCATTTTTCATCGATGGCTTCCTGGGTGACATCTTTACGCTGAACGCTGGCATCTTTATCCAGAACCATTTCATGAAAGGGCTGCCAGAATGCGTGCATTAAGGGAATCCATTCTTTTTCACCTCTGGAAACGGCATCCAGGTCATCTTCCAGATTCGCCGTAAAATCATAATCGACGTATTTGGTGAAGTGTTCCGTTAAAAATTTATTAACGATTCTGCCGACATCGGTAGGATAAAAGCGTTTACTGTTCAGGGTGACATATTCACGGTTTTGCAGCGTCGAAATAATCGATGCATACGTTGAAGGTCGACCTATGCCATGTTCTTCCAGCGATTTTACCAGGCTGGCTTCACCGTAACGGGGCGGTGGCTCGGTAAAGTGCTGGCCGGCAATAATATCATTCAGTTGTACCGGTCGTCCTTCTTCAAGTGCCGGCAAAAAGCTTTCCTTATCGTCGCTTTCCTTGCTGTCATCTTTTCCTTCGAGATACACCGCCATAAATCCCGGGATGGCAATGGTGGAGCCGGTTGCCCTGAACAGGTGTTTACCGTCACCACAGCTTAAGTCAACAGCGACCCCATTAAGGGTGGCATGAATCATCTGGCAGGCTATGGTGCGTTTCCAGATTAAATCGTACAGTTTGTATTGTTCAATACTGAGCTGGTCTTTTATTTGGGCAGGCAAATGTCTCGGGTAAGTGGGGCGTATTGCTTCATGCGCTTCTTGGGCATTTTTTGATTTGGTTTTAAATAATCGGGGTTCTTTGGGCACATTTTCAGCGCCATATTTTTCCGCAATCAGGGCACGCATATCCTCGACCGCTTCTACCGATAAGTTAACCGAATCGGTACGCATATAGGTAATCAGACCTTCAGTTTCACCGCCTATATCAATACCTTCATACAGTTGCTGGGCAACTATCATGGTGCGTTTGGTCGTAAAACCCAATTTACGAGAGGCTTCCTGTTGCAGGGTCGAGGTGATGAACGGGGGGGCCGGATTACGTTTCTGCTGTTTCTTGTCCAGCTTGGCAACCAGTAGCTGGCCGTCTGCGGCGGTTAGTAGCGCTTGTTTGGTAAGTTCTGCCAGTGTTTCATCGGTAATGCTGAATTGAGTCAGTTTTTCGTTATCAAACTGAGTCAGTTTGGCTTTGAAGTTTTGATCCTGCGCAGTCAGTGCGGCATCAATAGTCCAATATTCACGGGTTTTAAAGGCTTCTATTTCCAGTTCACGCTCAACTATCATGCGCAAAGCAGGACTTTGTACGCGACCGGCTGACAGGCCGCGACGAATTTTTTTCCATAATAAGGGCGACAGATTAAAACCCACCAGATAATCCAAAGCCCGTCGTGCTTGTTGGGCGTTGATTAAATTGATGTCCAATTTTTCCGGGTTGGCAATGGCTTCAGTGACCGCTTTTTTGGTAATTTCATGAAAGACTACCCGATGCACAGGCTTGTCTTTGAGCAATTTTTTCTCTCTCAGCAGTTCAAGCAAATGCCAGGAAATAGCTTCGCCTTCTCTATCAGGGTCGGTTGCCAGATATAAGGTGTCTGCGGTTTTAAGCGCTTTGCTGATAGCCAGGACGTGACGTTGATTGCGGTCAATGACTTCATATTTCATGGCAAAGTCATGGGTAGGGTCAACGGCACCTTCTTTGGGAACCAGGTCGCGAACGTGTCCATAAGAGGCCAAGACGTGAAAGTCTTTGCCTAAATACTTTTCTATGGTTTTTGCTTTTGCAGGCGATTCTACAATGACAAGATTTTTACTCATTTATTTAAAAGGGTTAAAGGCGAACGGCTAAAGACGAATGGCGAAAGGGGAAAGGCGAAAGGCGAAAGTGTACATTCTTTTTTGCCTTTAGTCTTTTACCTTTCGCCTGATGTTTTAATGTAAGTAGTTAGGAACCAGGTCGTAGACGATATCTTCCATTCTGGAAAAAGCAATTTCCTCATCAGGTTGGCTAAGCAAAATCATTAACACAATCCATTTTAACTTTTCCATAGATATTTCTTCATCTTCCAGAGCCATTGCCCGATCAATGACAATTTCCCGGTTGCTTGAGTTTAAAATGCCATTATGCTCAAGAAACATAATAAGATTACGGCACTCAAGGTCAAGCTTTTCTATTTCCTCAGTGCAGAAAATACGAAATGCGGAGGTAACCGTAGGCTTTATGGCGCGTTGCAGGCTCAGTGAGTCAAGCCAGTCAAACGCTTTATTAACCTCACAAGATTCAAAGCCTGCTTCGAGTAATTCTGTTCTGATAACATCGCTGTCAGGAAGCAGTTCAATTTCATCTTCCATATAGTTTTCAAACAAATATATCAGGACATCAAAAATATTTTCTTTCATAGTGTGTTGTTGTTTATGATTATTTTACTCTCATATAGCAACCGCCAGCGGTTGCTTCCAGGTAACCTTGCAATTCCAGAATCAATAGCATTGAAGAAATAACTTCAACGGATTCGCCGGTATTTTCAACCAGTTTATCAATGGAGGTTGGGCTAAACATAACGTGATTCAATAATGTTTGTTGCTCCAGGTCAAGCATTGATTCCATCGTGATGGGTGTTATTTTGTCATCTTGTTGATAGTATTGATTTAATTCTTCAAGAATATCTTGGGTAGTTTCGACAAGTTTTGCGCCTTGACGGATGAGTGCATTACAGCCGCGTGCCAGCGGGTTATGAATAGAGCCGGGAATGGCAAAAACCTCACGGTTTTGTTCTAAAGCCATTCGTGCGGTAATTAATGAACCGCTTTGTTTGGCGGCCTCAACAACCAGCAAACCCTGACACAAGCCGCTGATAATGCGGTTTCGCCTCGGGAAATGATTGGCTTTGGCGGTAGTGCCGGGTGGAAACTCTGAAATCATGACGCCCGTATTAACAATTTCAGTCGCCAAGTCTTTGTGTCGGGCAGGGTAGACCCGATCCAGTCCGGTTCCTGTTACCGCAACGGTATAACCTTTCGCATTGAGTGCGCCTCGATGACTGGCCGCATCAATGCCTAAAGCCAAGCCGCTGGTAATGACAAAACCATGGCGACTGAGCGTTTTGGCAAAGTTAAAGGCCGTTTCCTCACCTAAAGAGGAGGGGTTGCGACTACCCACGATGGCAATTTGAGGCAGTGACAATAAATCCGCATTACCCCGTACAAACAAAAGCGGCGGCGGATCGGCAATTTCCTTTAATTGTGCAGGATAGTTGGCATCATTAAAAGTAATGACGGCATTGTTTTTTTGCCGAACCCAGGACAAATCATAATCTATGAGAGTCCAGTCCGGATTTTTGATGCTTTGAATAATAGCACTTTTTAAGCCTAAAGCCGAAAGTGCTGAAGTTGATTCTGTAAATAACTGCGCCGGGGTATGCGTTTGCAGCAGGGCAACAAATGTTCGGCAACCGACACCTGGCGTGCGTAACAGGGCGAGCCAGTATTTTAAGTCGTCGTTGGGTTGGGTAATTATATTCAGGGGGTTTTAACTTTATCTAAAGTGTGAATGGCCTGAGTGGCTTTCATAACCAGCGCGTAACTGACGCGCTCAAAGGGACGAAAAACCATCAGGGTGCCGGCAATTTCATCGGGCAGCTTAACGACATCGTTTTTAATAGTGCTGTACGGGTCATTGATAGTTTTGCCTTTTTGGTATATATCCAGCTCGTGTCCTGCCAGGATACCATCTTTAGTGCCTTTATCTAAAACCACTACATCATAAAGTCCTATTTGAGAAACACCGCCAAGAACGCTGATGATGCTGCCGTTGATGCTTTTTTCGGGTGGTCTCGGGAAATAATTCAAGGTCACCTCGTCTTCTGTTTTTGGCATGACCCGGTCACCTTTGCGAATCTCGCTGCTTGATTTGGTGATGAATAAGGTTGCCGGGTCACCGGGTTGTTGCAAGGTGGTGTCAGCAATATATTCGGCATCATAGCCCAGGTTTTCACCGGTTTCGGGGTTGATGTAGGCACTGCCGGCCCGGAAAACGGTATAGGACAGACTTTCTGGTTGGCTTATCGAGCGCACATAAAGCTTGTCGCCTGCGCCGGCAATGAGATGTTCGCCGACTATGTCAAGAACATAGGGTGCGCGGTTGATTTCGTTTTCGGTGACCACTTTGGGTGAGGTTAAAAATTGCGCAATGGATTCAGAAGGGATTAAGTTAATCGCTTGTTTGATTAGGGTTTCCCGAATACAGGGTAATAGCTTGCCTGATTTGGAAACGGCAAAGTCGGTTCGACCTTTTTTAACGTCTTCTTCATTAAGAATGCACGGGGAATCAGCCGATGTTTGGACGGGTTGTGCATTTTTGGACAAGCCAAGTTGGGGCTTTCCGTTTACAATGGAAAAATAAATGCTATCACCCGGATAAATCAGGTGTGGATTTTTAATTTGGGCGTTGTTGCGCCATAGTTCAGGCCATTGCCAAGGGTGATTTAAAAATTTACCCGCTATCTCCCACAAATTATCACCTTTAATGACGGTGTATTGGTCTGGGTGATTAGGGTTTATTTGTATTTCTTCCGCCCAAGTATTTATACTAAGGATGAGAAAAGCGATAAATCCAAAAAGTGGTCTATAAATCATGATGATTTCTGGTGGCGTCTTTTTTAGTCTTTGTGCATTCAAAGTTTATAGTAATTAATATAAAATTCCAATATGGAATTATTTTTAGTGGAGAGTTTGTTGGGTATTTTAACTATTCTCGAGTTTCCGGACGAGCGATTGCGCAAAAAAGCCGCACTGGTAAAAACGGTCGATGATAAAATCAAAAAACTGGTCGATGATATGCTTCAGACGATGTATGACTCGCACGGCGTAGGTTTGGCGGCTACCCAGGTTGATGTGCATCAACGGGTTATTGTCATTGATGTCAGTGAAGAAAAAGATGATCCCATCTTTTTAATAAATCCTGAGATTATTGAAAAGGACGGGGTTAAAGAGTCCGAAGAAGGCTGTCTTTCTGTACCCGGTTTTTTTGAAAAGGTAAAGCGGGCAGAGCATATCAGGGTAAAAGCACTCAATAGAGACGGGCAGTCTTTTGAATTTGAGGCGAGGGATTTGCTGGCTGTTTGCGTTCAACATGAAATGGATCACTTGAACGGAAAATTATTTGTTGATTATATTTCGTCCTTGAAACGGCAGCGAATCAAAAAGAAGTTGGAAAAAATTCATAAAATGGAAAATAGCTGAGCATGAAGATTATTTTTGCCGGAACGCCGGATTTTGCCGTCCCCAGTTTACAAATGTTGCTGGATTCCAAATATGAAGTCTGTGCCGTCTATACACAGCCGGATCGACCCGCAGGCAGGGGTCGACAATTACACGTAAGTCCGGTTAAAGCACTGGCTTTAAGCCATTCAATTCCCGTGTTTCAGCCGCTGACTTTAAAGGCTGACGAGGATTTACAGGTGTTAAAGTCGTTTAATGCGGATTTGATGTTAGTCGTCGCTTACGGGATGATTTTAACGGAAGCCGCCTTGGCGGTGCCCAAGCTGGGTTGTATCAATGTCCATGGCTCATTATTGCCACGTTGGCGTGGCGCTGCGCCTATTCAACGGTCATTAATGGCGGGTGATGAAAAAACCGGTGTAACCATCATGCAAATAGTCCGTAAGTTGGATGCGGGTGACATGCTGCACAAGGAAGAGTATGTCATTGAGGCTAACGATACCGCCAGCGATTTACATGATAAATTAGCGGCGTTGGGCGCGACAGGCTTAAGCAAGGTGCTGGCAGCGATGGAAATTGCGCCGGTTCCCGCCGAGCCACAAGATGAAAGTCTGGTGACTTACGCTGAAAAACTAACAAAAACCGAAGCGATTATCGATTGGAGTCAGCCTGCCAGTATCCTGGCTTTAAAGGTCAGGGGTTTAAACGCCTGGCCCGTGGCGCAAACGCTTTATCAAGGCACTGTATTGCGGATATGGAAGGCCGAGGCGATAACCGGCGATACGGACTTGGAATCGGGTATTGTAAGCAGCCTTAATAAACATATCGACGTGGCAACCGGAAAAGGACTGTTACGTTTACATGAAGTTCAGCTTCCAGGCGGGAAACGCATCTCGGCCCAGGCGTTTTTAAATGCTCACGATGTTAACGGGGTCAAATTAGGTTGAATATCCAGTGAATACACGATTAATTGCGGCGCAGGTATTGTCACGCGTTTTACACGACGGCCAGTCGTTAACGGCGGCTCTGGATTCTGCTTTACAGGCGGTTGAATCCGGCAAAGACAGGGCATTTATTCAGGCTTTATGCTACGGCGTTTGCAGAACCTATCACCGATTGGATTTTATTTTAAGCCAATTACTCGATAAACCGCTTAAAGACCAGCCGGTTAAGGCTTTGGCTTTAGTGGGGTTGTATCAGCTCAAATACATGCGGGTAAAACCTCATGCGGCCGTCTCGGAAACCGTGTTGGCCGCACGCAAAAAGCCTTGGGCTAAAGCGCTCATTAACGCACTGCTTCGACGCTATCTGAGAGAGCAGGAAGGGCTTGAGCAGAAAGCCGATAACTGGCAATCTTCCGCTATCAGTCATCCTGATTGGCTAATCAAGCAAATTGAGGAAGATTGGCCGCAGCAGGCACCGCAAATATTTCAGGAAAATAACCGGCAACCGCCCATGGCGTTACGTGTAAATTTGGCACGCATCAGCCAGGATCAGTATTTACAGCAATTAAGCGGGCAGGGCATTGAAGCCGTTGCTGTCAGCTTTTGTACGTCGGCGATTATTCTTGATAAACCGGTTGCCGTTGATATGTTGCCTGGCTTTGCCGACGGCATGATCTCGGTTCAGGATACGGCCGCACAATTGGCAGCCGGATTGTTGGATGTGCAACCCGGACAGAGGGTATTGGATGTCTGTGCTGCGCCGGGTGGTAAAGCGGCGCATATTCTTGAATATCAGCCAGAGCTAAAAGAATTGGTGGCCGTCGATATCGAGGCGTCCCGAATGCTGCGGGTCAGCGATACCCTACAGCGCTTAAAGCTGGCCGCCAAGCTGGTGGTGGGTGATGCCGCCAAGCCTGAAGACTGGTGGGATAGTCAACTTTTTGAACGTATTTTATTGGATGCACCGTGCTCGGCATTAGGTGTTATTCGGAGGCATCCTGATATCAAGTTATTACGCAGGGCGGAGGATATTGTGCCGTTGCAGACTTTGCAGCAAAACATTCTACGGGCGATCTGGCCGCTGTTGGCACCCGGTGGCATTATGCTGTATGCAACGTGTTCTATCCTGAAGCAGGAAAATGAACAGCAAATCGACGCTTTTCTGGCGGAATATCCGGATGCAGTGGAATTGCCTATTGATGCCGAATGGGGTTTTGCCGGGAGTCATGGTCGGCAGATTATGACGGGTGAAGCGTCGATGGATGGTTTTTATTATGCGCGTATCAGGAAGCGGTAGATGCTTTTTCTGCCGTCTTTTTTGTGCTGTTCTATTCGGGCTGTTGCCATTTTTCGGTTACGCGGATGACTTTGCTGCCAAAGTGACACAAGCCGAAATAACGTCGCAAGGCGAGTATTACGTCGTGTCTGCGGACATTGTTTATAATCTGGGTGAAAAAGCCAAAGACGCATTGCAAAACGGTGTGCCTTTATTTTGGGATTTGCAGATTAAGTTGCGGCAGCATCGGGATAGTTTCTGGGACAAGACGCTGGTTGATACGGCGATACGTTATCGGCTTCAATATCATGCTTTGCTTAATATGTATCGGGTCAGAAATGAGGGTGACGGCGAGGTCTATAATTTTTCCACGCTGTCTGCTGCCTTGGAGTTGATGTCTGCGCTACGTGACTTTAGATTGATAGAGCAGGCGCAAATTGAGCCTCAAAAACAGCTTGTGTGCGCGGTGAAAGTCAGTTTTGATCGTGATGCCTTGCCTTTGCCGTTGCGCCCGATTGCCTACATTGATCCGCAATGGTATTTATCCAGTGATTGGACACTATGGCCGCTAAAAAAATAAAACTCCCTGTTAATCTGTCTGTTTTAATCCTGTTTGGCTTGATTCTGCTGTCGTTGCAGTTGATGAGCTCCGCCATGCAGGAATCGTCACAGTTAAATGCGATGTATTCCTGGTTGTTGTTGTTCAATGCCTTGGGTTCTGTCGTACTGCTGATATTGGTCGTAGCCAATATCTATTCTTTGGTTCAGCATACCAAAAGACGTGAGGCGGGGTCACGGCTAACTACCCGCATGGTGTCGCTGTTTGTGGTATTGGCATTGGCACCGGCCGTTATTGTGTTTTACTTTTCCATGCAGTTTTTACATCAGGGCATTGATAGCTGGTTTAACGTGGAAATAGATCGCGCCATGGAAGACGCGCTGGAGCTTAGTCAAGCGTCATTGGATCAGCGTATGCGCTGGCATTTAAAACAAACGCAGCAATTGACGGAAAAGCTGCAAGATTCCTCTGAAAATTTGGTGACCCTGGAAATGGAAAATTTGCGTGAGCTTTCGGGTGCTTCGGAAATGACGCTTTTTTCCCGTCAGGG
Source organism: Methylococcaceae bacterium (assembly GCA_037130115.1). Taxonomy (GTDB): domain Bacteria; phylum Pseudomonadota; class Gammaproteobacteria; order Methylococcales; family Methylomonadaceae; genus Methylobacter_C. Next base: position 14,350 of record JBAXTQ010000001.1, on the reverse strand, counting down.
TCGAATTATTGCCTCAAGCAGTATTAACCCCGGTGATATTTTGCCAAGTTTACCGGATGAACATATCTGGTTGCAGTTGCGCCAGAATTCCGTCTACGTGGCGTTGGCTCCGGCTCATGAAGAAGAATTGATGGTGCGTGTTATTGTCACGGTTAAAGCCCGAGAGCCGCAATATTTACAGGCATTATATCCGGTGCCGGTCAGGATTTCCGATTTGGCGGATTCTGTTGAGTTTGCTTTTGTGCGTTATCAGGAAATGAATTATTTAAGAAACTCCTTAAAAATGAGTTTCTCGCTGGCGCTGTCGCTGGTTTTATTAATGAGTTTATTGGCAGCGATATGGGTGGCTTTTATTAGTATACGAAATATTACCGAGCCGGTAAAGGAGCTGGTTAAAGGCACGCAAGCCGTCGCTTCCGGCCATTATGACCAACAGTTGCCGGTTATTGCCCAAGATGACCTGGGCTTTTTGGTGGAGTCATTCAATGATATGACGCATCGTATTGCCGTTGCTCGTGATGAAACCCGTCAAGTCGGCCTTGAAGTGGAAAACCAGCGGGCCTATCTGGAAACTATTCTGGCCAATTTAACGGCCGGGGTTATCAGTTTTGATGCCTTGTATAATATTCGCACGGCTAATCAGGCAGCGTACCGAATTTTTCATATTCATGTTAATCAGTTTATAGGGCGGACTTTATTGGAGCTTGTTCAAAACTATTCCGAGCTGGCAGAGCCGCTAAAATCAATTCAACGGTTAGTAGAGCAGGCCGATGATATTTGGCAGCAACGCATAGCTTTTTTAGGGCCTAATGGTCGTCAGGAATTGCTGTGTAGGGGAACCCCCCTGTTTTCTCAGGAAGGCCTTCGCGTTGGGGCGGTGGTGGTTTTTGATGATGTGACCGATTTAATCCAGGCCCAAAAAAATGCGGCTTGGGGCGAGGTGGCGCGACGGTTGGCTCATGAGATCAAGAATCCGTTGACACCTATTCAGCTATCCGCAGAAAGATTGCAACATAAGTTGGCGGCCAAGCTGGGAGCCACTGACGCGGATATTTTACAACGCTCAACCCGAACCATTGTGCAGCAGGTTGAAGCGATGAAAGAAATGGTGGATGATTTTTCCGAGTACGCCAAGCCCTCCAAAAAGCAGACCGTAGATATTGATTTGCCCAGTCTGGTTCAGGAGGTATTAGCGCTTTATGCGTTAAAGTCAGGTGTGAAATTTAAAACCGATTACGGAACCGGCTTGCTGAGGATTAATGGTGATCCTGTCAGTATCAGGCAGGTGCTGCATAATTTGATAAAAAATGCGCTGGAAGCGATCGGCGCTCTTGGGTTGATCGAAATAAGTCTGCGCAGGGTACAGAAAAATAACACCTATTTTATAGAAATAGCGCTTTATGATAACGGGCCTGGTATTAAAGATGAGCAAATTGAGAGGATTTTTGAGCCCTACGTGACAACCAAAGCTAAAGGTACGGGACTGGGGTTGGCGATTGTTAAAAAAATAATTGAAGAACATGGCGGTGCGATATGGATCGACACTAGTCGTGAGGTGGGGGCGGGCTTTATAATCCAGCTCCCTGCATGTAACCCTGAGCAACTGTAAAAATATTATGAACGCAAACACACCGCGTATATTAGTCGTAGATGATGAGCCGGATATTCGCAGGTTGGTTTGCGAAATTCTCGAAGATGAAGGTTATCAGGTGGCTACGGCAGAAAATGCAAGTGCTGCCCGGGAATTAAAAAAGTCCCTGCAACCCAGCCTCATCCTGCTTGACATCTGGATGCCTGATACGGATGGCATTACCTTGTTAAAAGAATGGGTTGCCGAAGATGTCCTGCTCTGCCCGGTGGTCATGATGTCCGGGCATGGTTCGGTTGAGTCGGCAGTCGAAGCGACACGATTGGGTGCTTATGATTTTCTTGAGAAGCCTTTGTCGCTGGCAAAATTATTATTAATTGTTGAAAGGGCTCTGGAAGCAGGAAATCTTCAAAAAGAAAATGCCGGACTCAGGAAGCAATTGGTTGTTGATATTGAGCCGGTTGGCAAGAGTGCAACGGTCGCCAGAATCAAGGATCAATTAAAGCGCTTGGCTCAACATGATACCCGCTTATTGTTCGTCGGCGAGGCGGGTGTCGGTAAAGAGTTGTATGCCCGTTATCTGCATAACAATAGTGCGCATCGAAACGGCCCTTTTATTGATGTGGCGGTAGGCAGTATATCGCCTGAAAATTCGGCCGTAGAGTTTTTTGGTAAAGAAAGCTTGGGCAAGATTCATCCGGGCCTGTTAGAGCGGGCGCATAAAGGGACGTTGTTTTTGAGCGAAATAGGCGGCATGGACAAGGAAACCCAGTTGCGACTGCTAAGCGCCCTGGAATCCAGTTCTTTTTTGCGGGTGGGCGGCAGCGAGGCGGTGCGCGTTGATGTCAGAGTGGTCGCGTCAACCCGGATTGCGATGGATGAAGAGGTCAAGTCCGGGCGCTTCAGGCAGGATTTATATTATTTGCTGAATGAAGTGACACTCATTATTCCGCCACTGAGAGAGCATAGTGAGGATGTGCCGGGGTTATTAAATTTTTATGTCGATTATTTTGTTAGTCAGGATAAACTGGCTTTTCGGAAATTTTCCATGGCGGCGCAAAATTTTTTACGCAACTACAGTTGGCGGGGCAATGTACGGGAATTAAAAAATCTGGTGCAACGGCTAATGATTTTGGGTGTCGGCGAAGATATTGAGTTGGATGAGGTAAAGTCAGCGCTGGGATCGGTTGTTGGTGATGTGATGGCGTCGCTGTCGGTTCCCGAATTTTTTAATTTGCCGTTAAAAGAGGCTCGCGATCATTTTGAAAAAGCTTATCTGGAATATCATTTTGAGCGGACAGGAGGCAGTGTTGCCAAGCTGTCGGCGGCGGTGGGTATGGAGCGAACCCACTTGTACCGGAAATTACATTCGTTAAATATTAAGCTGTAAATTGAAGGCAAGGTTATTTACACCTTGATCATATAGGGGGTAATGTTGTACACTTGTCGAAATAGGTGGGTTTAGGTCAAACTCATTTTTATTATAAATTACCTGTGTAATAAATTATAAAGTGAAGGCAAGATTATTTACATCTTGCACCTGGCGCCTAAATTATAAATAAACATTGAAAAAAACCACAATGTTTAGTAAAATTCTCGCTCTTTTATTGAGCCTTTAGAGAAAGACTAAGTAACGATGAAAACATTTAGTGCAAAAGCAGCAGAAGTTAAGCGCGATTGGTATGTAGTTGATGCAGATGGGAAGACGCTGGGTCGCCTTGCTTCTGAGATTGCACTACGTCTTCGTGGCAAACACAAACCAGAATACACACCGCATGTTGATACCGGTGATTACATTATTGTTGTTAACGCAGAAAAAATCGGCGTTACCGGTAATAAAGAAAAAAATAAATTATATCAGCATCATACCGGTTATATTGGTAATCTGAAAACCGTAACTTTAGGTAAATTAAGACAAACGTTCCCTGATCGTATTCTTACTACCGCTGTTAAAGGTATGTTACCAAACAATCCATTAGGCCGTGCAATGTTCAAGAAATTGAAAGTGTATGCAGGACCTGAACACGATCATCAGGCTCAACAGCCAAAAGTTTTAGAATTATAAGCGAGTAGACCATGGCAGCAGCTCAGTATTACGGAACAGGTCGTCGTAAAAGTGCAATTGCACGCGTTTACGCAACATCAGGCACTGGAAAGATCACGATTAACAAGAAAACCATTGAAGAATACTTTGGTCGTAAAACTGACCAGATGGTTTCACGTCAACCTCTTGAATTAGTTGATATGGCAACCAAGTTTGACATCAATGTGATTGTTAAAGGCGGCGGCCCTTCCGGTCAGGCAGGTGCTATTCGTCACGGTTTGACTCGTGCATTGATGGTATATGATGAAGCGTTGCGTCCAGCCCTTAGGCAAGCGGGTTTTGTAACTCGTGACTCGCGTATCGTGGAACGTAAAAAAGTTGGCTTGCATAAAGCCAGAAAACGTCCTCAATACTCGAAACGTTAAGCAGCAATTTTTCTGGCAGGTAACCTCAGTTACTGGCTTTGAAATAAAAAAGGTCGCATTCGCAAGGATGCGACCTTTTTTTATGGGGTTAAGTCAATCCTGTTTGTCACTGAGACTGGTTTGTTGAAAGGCTCGGGGATTAATTATTAGCACTTGAAAAATGATTTTTTTTATCAGCAATGCTAAAATCCAAACATCAATCATTAAACAGGCTTAACGGATGTCGACAGACTCACAAAAAACACCCAAGACACCGATGGCGCTAGAATTTAAGAGCAGTACTTTTTCTGTACCTGTTTTGCTGGTGGCGAGTAATGACTTGGCTGTTATCGAGCAACAACTTCAAGAAAAAACCAGCTTGGCTCCCGAGTTTTTTAAAAATTCACCGGTAGTGCTGGATTTGCAGGAAATAAATAAACAGGGTTACGATATTGATATTGTTGCTCTTACGGACACAATTCGTATGGCCGGTTTGTTTCCGGTAGGGGTTCGTGGCGGTAACGTACAGCAGAATAAGCAGGCATTAGAATTGCTTATTCCCGTTTATTCGATGCATAGCGGCAGTGTCCCGGTTGAAAATAAAAAACAAAAAACCACTATCGTTCCGGTTATAGAAACAAAAGCCGATGTAGAGGTAGACATAGAGACGGATGTTGCCGTAACGACGTTAATTACTCAGCCTATCCGTTCCGGGCAGCGTATTTACGCAGCCGGTGATTTGGTCATTTTGTCTCAGGTCAGCGCGGGCGCAGAAATTATGGCCGAGGGTAATATCCATGTTTACAATACCTTAAGAGGTCGAGCCTTGGCAGGGGTACGTGGAAATAGCGAAGCGCGTATTTTCTGTTTTGATTTGCAAGCGGAGCTTATCTCTATTGCCGGTAATTATAAAATCAGCGAAGATTTGGATGAGTCGGTACGAAACAAACCTGTTCAGATCTATTTACAAGACCAAGCATTAATTATTAAAGATATAGTGCTACCCCATTAACGTAGAGGAAAAATTTGTGGCAAGAATCATAGTCGTAACATCAGGTAAAGGCGGTGTGGGTAAAACAACCACCAGTGCCGCAATTGCCATGGGACTGGCCAAAAAGGGTCATAAAACCGCAGTCATTGACTTTGATGTAGGTTTACGTAATCTGGATTTAATCATGGGCTGTGAGCGCCGCGTAGTTTATGACTTTGTTAATGTCATCAATGGCGAAGCCACCCTTAATCAGGCCTTGATTCGGGATAAAAACTGCAATTTACTTTACATTTTGCCGGCTTCACAAACGCGCGATAAAGATGCTTTAAGCCAGGAAGGTGTGGGCAGGGTTTTGGATGAGTTAAAAAAAGATTTTAAATATATAGTCTGTGATTCTCCTGCCGGTATTGAAAAAGGCGCTCATTTAGCGATGTACTTTGCCGATGATGCCTTTGTTGTCACCAATCCCGAGGTATCTTCGGTGCGTGACTCGGATCGAATGCTGGGAATTTTAGCCAGTAAATCTTACCGTGCGGAACAAAACCTGGAGCCCATTAAAGAATACTTGCTGTTAACCCGCTATTCCCCTGAAAGAGTAAAGCTGGGCGAAATGCTGAGCGTTGAAGATGTGCAGGATATTTTGTCACTGCATTTGTTGGGTGTTATCCCTGAATCAAAATCGGTGTTAAATGCGTCAAACTCAGGCACGCCTGTTATTCTTGATGAGAAGAGCGATGCGGGTCAAGCCTATGGAGATATTGTTGCCCGTTATTTAGGTGAAAATAGGCCGCATCGTTTTATCGATGATCAAAAAGGCTTTTTTAGGAAATTTTTCGGGAGTAAGTAATGAGTTTACTGGATTATTTTAAATCATCTAAAGTGAGTTCTGCATCCCTTGCAAAAGAAAGATTGCAGATTCTGGTTGCTCATGAGCGCTCCTCACTTAACCAGCCCTCTTACCTTCCGCAGTTGCAAAAAGAATTACTGGAGGTTATACAGAAATATGTTAACGTGAGTCAGGATGCGATTTCTGTGAGTTTTGAGCAGGATGAAAATCAGGAAACACTTGAATTAAATATCACGCTACCTGATCTTATCACTAAAAAACATTAATAACTTCAATCAACACTTAAACGGGTGACTTAAAATGCTTAATATAATCGGTGATGACGCAGGTAAGGTCTGGCAATATCTGGATAAAAACGGATCAGCTAGTGTAACTAAAATTTCTAAAGAAACTGAAATTAGTAAAAATGACGTTCAGCGTGCAATTGGCTGGTTGCTTAAAGAGGACAAGCTTTCAATTGAAGTGATAGGTCGTACAGAAACATTGTCGTTGAAATGAGGTTAAAGGTAAAAGGTAAAAGGTGACGAACTGATAGCTTGGGTCGTTCAACTTGTACCTTGTCTTTTTGAAAATTCTGTCCTTAATACCTTAGGAATACGGGCTACCAATTTAAAGCGGGACAGATAAATAAAGCTGGCCTATTGATTCCGGGAGCGCTGAGCCCCAGCTCGGCGTAGTCAGTAATCGGCTTGACTATCCCGTGCCGAGCTGGGGCTCGGCGTTCCCAGAAAGTTATCTGTCCCGGCTTAAGTTGGTAGCCGGATACGCATCAAATAACTTAGGCATCTTGCTCCCTCTCCCTCCGGGAGAGGGCTGGGGTGAGGGCATATAAACGATCAAATTATTTCAGTATCTGTGTCGGGTTACGGCTAACGCCTAACCCGACCAACAGACTTAACTGTGGGCAGAGTGTCAGTACGCGAGAACAAAAGAGTACTTATTTTTTGCCAAACCGTTTTTGTCTATTGATTACAAACAAGTGTATCCGCTTGATTCTTGACAATAGCCTCTCATAGCCCATCCTGATAAACGGCGTGCATTGCCTGGTTTTTTGCGCCAGCAAACGAATAAGCAAACAAGCCTCAAAAATTAAACGATAGAGTAATTTTCGCATTCGATATAACAACGGTATCAATGCCGCAAAATTTACCTCACGATCACGATCACGTACCTTGCCGCTTCGGCATAACCAGCGTAGCAAACCGCTGACATAAAGCACAAACAGGCTTAACCCGCTTAGAAACCAAACAAACCGGCCGGTAGCGCCCAAAGCCTCGCCCGTATGTAAGGGCCATATCCAGGTAGCAAAAACTTCACCCGTTGAGAATTTTGCAGGATTTCGTACCTCTTTAATTTGACCGCTCCAGCGATCCACCCAGACGGTTGTAAATGGATGTCGTTGATTAACTTCACTGCTTTGTCGCAAATTAATACGATAGATTCCGGTATCACCTGCCGGCGTGGTAACGCGCCTGAGTTCGGCTTTTGGAAAAGGGCCTTGCGCTACAAATGACGCGGCAGATAAACCGGTCGGGTGATTATTGGGAATGGCTGTGCTGGTGATTGTGCGACCGGTTTGACCATGTTCCATGCCGGACGAGCCGGTAAAGGTTTCCAGTACCGAGGGATAACTGAGCAGAAAACCGGTGGATGCCAGTACCATTAAAGAAACGGCACTAAATAGACCTAAAAAACGGTGCAAATCAAACGCAAACAGCATCATGCCGGCCTTGTGTCGAACCTTAAAGGCGCTGCTTATTTCTTTTAGTCCCGGCCACCATAAATAAAGCCCGGTACTGCAAGAAACCAGCAATAATAATCCCAGAATACCGACGGCGTTCCAACCAAAGCGGTCGAGCCTGAATTGCGTATGCAAATCAAGTAACCAGGTGGTGGCGGTTGCGCCCCAGAAGCGACTGGTAACAACCTCGCCGCTATAAGGATTGACTGACACCATTAGTGGCGCATAAAGCTCAAAGAAAGTTTCTGTCGGTTTATCATACCAAGCGGTAATCATGCCTTGAGGTGAGCGGGGCATTTCCAGCGTCCATGAGCCATGTCGGTTGGGCTGTGCTGCGCGTACCGAGGCGATAATCTTATCCAGAGATTGATACTTGCCTTGTGGTGCTTCGATAATCAATTGCGGATTTAACAGGCCATCCAGTTCTTCGCGGTAAATGCTGATACTGCCGGACAGCCCCATCAATGCGAAAAAAAAGCCAACGCTTAATGCGAGGTAAAGATGAACTTTGAGCCAGGTTGCCCGCGTGAGTAAGCGTTGGATAGAGAGTTGCATGAGCCTTGATAGTTGTGGGCAAATGAACATTATCCCATACTGTTAAATTATTGTGTTGCCGGTTGGGTTTAGAGCCTAAATAACCATAGACATCAACTTAAGACATTTCACCACGAAGACACGAAGAACACGAAGATTTTTCTTTGGCTTTTCTTCGTGAACTTCGTGTCTTCGTGGTCTGTAATATCTTTAAGTTGATGTGTATGAGGTTCAGAGCATAAATCGCTACCTACTAAGTTGGGACAGTTTAAGGTTAAATGGTTCGCTGAGCGGAGTCGAAGTGGACAACTCGCTTCGGCTCCGCTCAGCGAACGGTCTCTTTTGATGCTTTATCATTGAGTTAACCGTATTGACAGTTAAGCCTTTTTACTTGTCCCGCCTAAAGTGGGTAGCCTAAATAGCACTGCCAATCCAACTGTTTATGTTAAAAATCACTTGTCCGGTGACTGGTAAAAGCCCGGGTTTGAAACGCTATTATAATATTACAAACATTTTCACACGAACCCTATAGAATAGACGGTTTTAACGTCTGTACATTGAGATAGCTTTTATGAAGTTTAAAGTCTTTTTTATAGGTTTTTGTTTATGGGTATCGGGCAACAGTTTTGCGGCGGAAAAAACCACGATACGTGTTGGCGTTCAGGCTTCCGGAACCCTTGAGTGGGAGTTACAGGCTTTGCAGGATAATCCTCAAGCAAAGTCAGCAGATTTTGAGTTGCAAATTCAGCCGGTTGCCAATGCAGAAGCAGGCAAAATTGCCTTGCAATCGGGATCTGTTGATATGATTGTTTCTGACTGGATTTGGGTTTCCAGTCTTCGGGCGACGGGTGCTGACTTTACCTTTTACCCTTATTCAAATACCTCGGGCGCGTTGGTGGTGGCAGATAAAAGCCCTATCCATTCCATAGCGGATCTTAAGGGGAAGCGTTTAGGTATTGCCGGTGGTGAACTGGATAAAAACTGGTTATTGTTGCAGGCCTTGGCACAAAAAGAGTCGTTGGATTTAAATGGATCGGTTGAAAAAACATTCGGAGCGCCGCCTTTAATCAATGAACAAATCAAACAAAATCGTGTGGATGCGGTACTGACCTACTGGCACTTTGCAGCCCGACTTGAAGCGCAGGGTTATCGACAACTTATAGATGGCAGGGGCATTTTAAAAGGCTTGGGTATCACAGAAAATGTGCCCAGCATCGGTTATGTGTTTAAGCAAAGCTGGGCAGAAAGTCATCAGCAAGCCATCAACAATTTTTTTAAAGCCGGCAAGCAGGCTAAAGACCAGCTATGTACTTCTGATACGGTTTGGAAAAAAACCATTCCCTTACTCCATACCGATGATGTTCCCACCCAAACCCTCATGCGCCAGCGTTATTGTGAGGGCGGTATTGAGCAATGGGGCGACAAGGAGCAACAAGCGGCAGCACGCATTTATACCATGCTGCGCACGTTAAGTAATAACCGGTTAACGGGGCAATCAGAACAGCTGCAACCCGGTACTTTTTGGTCTGTAGACTGATTTGAGCCTTCCCCGGAAATTTTTGCCCGCCTTGTCATTGCTGGTTTTTTTGGCTGTTTGGCAAGGTCTGGCGGTTTATTTAAACAATAACACCTTACCCGCACCGGAAACGGTCGCCAAGGTTTTTTGGCAAGCTTGTGTGACAGGGCAGCTGCCTTTTCATTTGGGCGTTACTTTGCTCCGACTGGTGGTTAGTTTTTCTATCGCCATGCTATTGGGTTGTGCAATAGGGATTGTGCTGGGGCGCAATAAAAAACTGGATGCTTTCTTTGATAACTGGCTGGTTATTTTTTTAAATGTACCGGCGCTGGTGACCATTATCTTGTGCTATGTCTGGTTTGGCCTGATTGAATCGGCGGCCATAGTGGCGGTTGTAATCAACAAATTACCCAATGTTATCGTCACTATCAGAGAAGGCACGCGCACGCTGGATCAGGATTTACTGGATATGGCGCGTTGCTTTAATTTTAGTCGGCGTAAAACCCTGGTTCATGTGATATGGCCGCAATTACATCCCTTTGTGATGGGCGCGACGCGATCCGGTTTGGCCTTAATCTGGAAAATTATTCTGGTGGTTGAGTTGTTGGGTCGCAGTAACGGCATGGGCTATCAATTGCATTTGTTCTTTCAGTTGTTTGATGTTGCCAGTATTTTGGCTTACACGATAGCTTTTGTGGCGGTTATTCAACTGATAGAATTGCTGATTTTGAAACCGCTGGATAAAAAATCCCTACGGTGGCGACGATGAGCGATATTCAAATCAACATCCACAGTAAAACTTATCCGGCGATAGGGCAGGCGGGGCTTCATACGGCGATTGCAGATCTTAAACTCTCACTTAAATCTGGCGAATTTATTTGTCTGGTGGGGCCTTCCGGTTGTGGTAAAACCACGTTATTAAATATTATTGCCAATCTGGATACTGATTATGACGGTGAAATTCGGGTGGGACAGCAACAGTCACATCCCAAAATCGGCTATATTTTTCAGAATCCACGATTGCTGCCTTGGCGAACAGTGCGGGAAAATATAGAATTAGTGTTAGGCAGCGACCAATCGCCAACGGTCATTGATCCCTTGCTGGAAGTGATGCAATTGACCCAGTCGCAACATGTTTACCCTGAACGCTTGTCATTAGGCATGAGTCGACGGGTTTCAATCATCCGTGCGTTTGCCGTTGATCCCGAGATATTGCTAATGGATGAACCCTTTGTATCGCTGGATGCGCCCACAGCAAGGCAGGTTAGGGAATTGCTGCTAAAACTGTGGCAAGAGCGCCCGCATACGGTGTTATTTGTTACCCATGACTTGCGCGAAGCAATTGCACTGGCTGATCGACTGATCTTTTTGTCAGCGGCGCCTATGACGGTTATTAGTGAAATCACAGTGCCGGTTCCAAGAGCTGAACGCAATGATGAAAAAGCGATTGAAGCATTTCGGCAACAACTCATCAATGATTATCCGGAAATAAAACAGCTGTTGTAAGGTAAGGAGGAGTGCGCATGAAATAACTCCGGCATCTTGCTCCCTCTCCCTCCGGGAGAGGGTTGGGGTGAGGGGATATAAATGGTCAAGTTATTTCATGCACGTTCCTAAGTATTCACCTCTTACTTTAAAAAAGAGCGGTGAGTGCAAGCCTTTTTGAAAGTGTGTTGATTTATTATAGCGGACACTTGGCATGATGAATTGCGAAGGGCTATGACCCACTGCGGTCACTGACGTAAGACTTACGAGCGAAAGCAATATAATACAAAGCGGCCAGTCAATTTTAGTAAACCAACCGGCATGAACCTAACGATAAATCTTTTTTGTAGCCGGTCAAATAAGGTAAGTTGTTGCATGATTGTTTAACAAAAAACACGTAATCCCCGCCGTTCCGGTACCCGGTGCGTTTTGGCTATTCGGTAGCGTTCTGGTCGGATTAATGGGCTTAAAGCGGCGAGGCAGTATCGGGTAATTTGATGCTTCGGGTCATTAGGTGCTTTTGATGGGGTGCAGGGGGCGTTAGCCCCTGCGATTTTAAAAAACGCGATAGGTAGGGGCAGAAAATTTTCTGCCCCTACTACGTAGGAGCGACGCCCACGTCGCGATTAACGACCAACGCCTCAAATCGCGACGTGGGCGTCGCTCCCACAATAACGGTAGTTTAAAATGGCGGGCCATCAATTTAACCTGGGGCAGACCTGACAGGTTTTATAAACCTGTCAGGTCTAACGTTGGTATTTTTGTCCTGACTAAAGTGGGGTAGCCGGATATTCTTCAGCGAAAATTTGGTGTCAGTGTAATTTGCTGAGTTTTGACTGTCAATGAATTAGAGTTGATCAGATTAGCACTCATCAAGATACTAATCTGATCAATTTTCCTGCTTGTAACACTATCTCCGATATTAGCTTTAACCGACATCTGAAATAAAGCAATTTAAAGGGATAGGAGCTAATACAAATCTTGTTCCATCTGGTTCAGCACAACTGAAAATGCCGATACTTTTTTGTTAACTTTTGTTAACTTTTGTTAACTGCGACCTATAACAGATCGGGCGTATCTACCAAAGAAACCTATACAGGTTTCGCTTTGTTTAACTACAAGGGCTTGGTTATCGCCAGAAGGTACAAGTAGTTAAACCGTTTGCAATATTTATCCGTCAAATATACTTATTAATACCAAAAAATATGTTAATAAAAAGTAAATTATGGAAACAAATTATGTACTACACAACAACCTTCAGCTTTCATGGCTTCAAAGATAGCAACTGCTCTGTTGTAACCAATCTTAAGTTTTCTCTGTACAGCAGATATTGAAGCTATACGGGATTCTGTTACGAAATTCACAGCTTCGCCATATAGGTCGTCAAGTTCTGGATCATCGTAATTATCATTCATCATGGTTGAATCTTCATTAGAGTTAGGAAGCTGGTGGTTTTAACTCTCTGAAGGACAATAAAAAGAATATGCCGCAAGTAATTTATGTGGCGAATTCAGTCATATTTACTGAATTCCTTGTAAGTCAAATATAACCCAATAATTGTTAGCACGAAAGCAAATACACCCACAATAAGTACCATGTCTATTTCCTCCCCATTAACGCACAAAGCTTAAAGTAAATGCCAAAGCAGAAAATCGAAGGAACCCAGATTGCCGTAAATATCGCTTGTTCAGCATCTTTAACTACAAACCACAAATAGGCGGAAACAAAAAACGATAACATAACAGCTAAAACAATAAAATAATCTGATTTCTTGAACATGTATTTCTCCTGTTTTTTCTAGTAATCAAAATAGTCCATAAGACCGTAACCAATGGCGCTCAGTAAACAACCCGCAATAGCTAGTGTCCCAATAACTCGTATACCAGATGATAAACCTAATGCAAATATTTCTAAAGGAATCAACCCAAGCAACCCGAAGCTCATGGTTGCACATCCAATAATTATTAGTGTATTGCCTAAGTTTATCAGTATTCGGCAGTTAAATTGTTTTGAAGTATTCACTCGAAGTCCTTATATCTACTCATCGACAATTCCTGATGGAAAATTATAATATATATAAAACAATACCTTTGCCAAAATAAAAAAGTTAGAAATGTTAGGAATAAGTTTTCAAATCTTAGATTTAAATGACTAAATCCTACTATCAATTAATCATTCTCGTTTATAGCTATCACAAAATGAAAAAGTTATACGCTACAATATTTAAATAGATGCTTAACAAAGCAACTCGTAATTTTTTATTTCACGTTCAGTGTAATGGTATATAAAACAGACTGAATTAGCCAACTATAATATACTTACGTCTTTCAAGTTTACCGCAGTAAACTTGCCGGATAAAAAGTTATTAGATAATTTATACATCACTTATATTACTACTCCTTATTGCTGCTATAACTTTCATCTATTTCTCCTATTGCATTAATCAGTCGCTGTGTCTCTTTGCCACGAAATTGTTCGATTGCTTCTAACACTTTGATTAGCCCCAGTCAGTTGCAAATGCATAATTGATGTTCCTAACAGAGTTATGCGCAGAAAATGTGGAAAACTTGACGTGTTTGATATTTGGAACTATTACCTTGTTTATGCAATGCAAATTACGTCCAAAATTATCAGTTATCTTATTAATTCAGTATATCTTGGTGGTATGAACTAGAGTTGATTGGATTGGGTTCAACTAATATACCAAGCCAACCAATTGTCTTGCGGTAAAACTGTTCTCCACTATTAGATATAACCGGATTTGGAGTAAAAGCAAATTTGATGTGTCAACACTTTTCCGGATACTGCCCCATTTTAATTTAACCATTAAATTAAAAGATTATTTTTTTTAGAAGTGCAACAGGTAATCTTCAAATGGTGTTAACAGGTAATAATTTTTCTTCTCCCTACGTTGCTGCACCCTCAGAAGGGTCATGTGTTAACGTATTGCAAAGTGTTAATTAAGTTGACTTTATTACAATTTTCGACACAATTTTTTCGGCACTGATGACGAGTTTGTCCTACGAAGCATAGAGAGATTCATCGGTAGTGCAGTCGACTTCCGATATTCCGTGCAGCCGTCTTTTGAAAATGATATCAGCTTCAAACCTGGATGAATCATCTACCGACTGATAACATTGAAAATTTTTCAGTCCTTGTCTATTTATCCTCAGTCACGTAAAGTAAGCCATGAGAAAAAT